>JAFUWX010000103.1 GCA_017471025.1 Bacteroidales bacterium | reverse complement strand
GTCACGATAAAGGCCTTGTCTTCTGCGTTTTTGCCGCCCAGGGTGCGCACCAGGCTCCGCTGGACATATCCCCGCCAAAAGAGCTCCTCGGCAGGGCCAATCAGGCACAGCAGCAGGACGGCGATCAGCCAGGCAGGCAGCCCCGTCTTCATGGCATAGACCGAATCCACTTCAGGCCGCGCAAAGCTGAACATCCAGGCCGACACCTTATCTCCGATCCAGAATATCCCCCAAAGGGCGAAAGCGATGACAATGCCGGCAAGAAGCTGATACCCAGGCTTTTCGACTTTCAGCAGCTCCTTTCTGTCGGGCGTAAAAGACAGTCCGAGCGTCGTCAGGATAACGGCTGAACAGGACATGACGACCCAGAAATTCGGCCAGCCGCCCGTCCAGGGGCTGAACATGTAGAACCAAAGAAGGGCCGCCGTCCCGACGGCTATGGCCAAACGGATGCGGGCGCCTTTCATAGCAGGCCGGCAACGATTAATCCGACCGACAGCAGACCCGAGAACACGAGCTGCATCTGGGCCGAGGCCTGGTCAAGCCCCTTCATCGCCTCCAGGCCATGCTGCGGATATGTGGCCGCCTGCTTCTGATTTTTCCACGCCGGAATGGCCGCGACCAGGCTGAGGGCTGCCAGCGGATGCATCAGCCCCAGAGCGATATACAGCACGATGCAGATAAAGGGAATAAACATATAGCAGCGGTACAGCGCGGCAGATTTGGGAAGACCGAGCTGCATCGCGAAGGTCCGGATGCCGGCTTCCTTGTCTGTGACGCTGTCCAGCGTGTTGTTGGCATGGAGCACGGAGACGGTGATCACCCCGATCGGCACGGACAGGATCAGGGCCTTCGGCTGGTAACTGCCCGTCAGCGCATAGGTCGTCCCCAGGACGGTCAACACACCGAAAATCAGGAAGATATCCAGGTCTCCGAGGGCCCGGTACTTGAGGAAGGAATACAGGGCGGTCAGCAGGACGCCGACGCCACCGGCGACAAGCAGATAGGGTCCGCTCAGCAGGGTAAGGATGATACCCACGAGGATTCCTGCCGTGAAGAGGATGATACTGAACGACTTATATTCCGCAGGCTCAAACTTGTGGAACACGAGGTTCGGGACGGCGAAAGCCTTTTCGTTGTCCACGCCCGTCTTATAGTCATACCAGTCGCTGAGCACGTTGCCCGCCGAATGGAGCAGGACCACGCCCAGGATGGAGAGGACAAGGTTGACATAGGGAAGCGGCCCGGAAGGCAGCATACCCCGGCTGAACAGCCAGGCGAAGGTGGCGATAACCGGCATCACCGACACCGGAAAAGACCAATAGCGGGTCACGGCGACCCATTCTTTAAAAGCGTGTTTCATGCCGCGAAGTTACGCTATCGGAACGGTTTTTCCAAACCCTTAGAACGACATATTGAATATCATGCCGACGTAGAGATGGTTCCTGCGCTCCAGGACGCCTTCGGCTTGGAGCGTGGAGAAGGAGGGTCCGCCGTTATAATCCAGCGTGAAGCCGATTTCTCCGCCATAAGGAAGCCACAGGAAATTTTCCACCTTCGCGACGACATCCGACCCCGCGCTCAGCAGCCCGCTGTCGAAGCTCCGTTCCCGGGAGAAGAAACTGTAATCCAGATGCGGTCGGAGCAGGAAATGCGTAATATAGACAACCGGTGAAAACAGGGAAATATCGCCGAAATACAGCGGAATGGCATAGTCCGCCGTCAGCCGCATCTGGTTCGTGCTGGACGACAGATATGCCTGCAAGGACGTCCCGGAAAGCCCGCGCGGTGCGGTATTCACCGTATTCTCGAAAAACAGTTGTCCTTGGTCAAACAGATGCTGGTACAACACGGCAAGTCGGGCGCCCTGGGTCTGGGTGAATCCCGGCACATAGCCATACAGATATCCATAAATCCCGGAAGAATACAGGTCGGACAGCCCCAGACGCATCCGCCATCCCAATTCCCCTCCGACACCCCAGCGCGGATAGTTCAAGGACGGAGCGCTCCGCTGCACCCGGTATGCGCTCAGTGAAGCCGTCAGCTGCTGCATCGGGACATTCCGGCCCTCGGTATAGCCCGTAAACCGGGATGTGGCCTCCCCGCCGAAATTGCCCTCAGAGGTCAGGTCCACCTCGGACTTGTCGTAAAGGTCGTTGCTGATGAAATAACTGATTTTGGGCACGATACCCGCACTCCAGCCGCCCTTGGACAGGTTGAAAGGCACATAGGCCTGCAAGGACACGTCGAAGGCGGTCTTTTTCATATAGCCGAATCCGACCAGTTCCACCTGCATGTCGCTGTCTTTATAGGTCCGCCGGACATACTGGACGGCCGCCCGGTCGCCGACATTCGCCTTCAGCTCGAAGACCGGGAAGAGGCCGTTGTATTTCAGCGAGAGGTGGCCTGCATGCCGCCTTCCCCCTTCCGGTGCCGCGCCCCAGGAATAGCCCAAGGTGCCGCTGGCCGTGCCCAGCACATTCTGGAAGATGGCCGTGGCGCCCAGCTTCACCTGGTCGTTCACGATATCCGAGGTCAATCGCTGTACATCATCGACATTGACATACAGGGGCAGTACCCAGGAATGGACGTTGAAGATATGCGGGACCTTCCGATACCGCACGGGCGCGGAGAAGTGGACGGTATCCGGATCGGCGAGCACCGCGTCATGCTCCTGTGCCGACAATTTTTCCGCCACGGGGTCTCGGTGATAATCCGCCCAGGAGACGCCTCGCAGAGCAAGGTCTTCCGCCCGGTAGAGATAGCGCCCATTCAGGCTTAAAGAAGTGAAATACAGGTCATTGCCCATATAGAATCCATCTCCGGCCCCATAGCGGGTGGCCGTCAGCTGGGTCAGTTCTCGGTGTTCGGGGTCGAAGGCGTACATCTCGTTCACCCCGGTCCGGTCGCTTTGGAAAATCAGCTTGTCTCCCTGTGCGCGCAGGCCGGTTATGCTTACGGGCATGGGCTCCAGCAGGGGTGTCAGAAGGCCGTCTTCCACCCGCACCAGGGACGCGCCTTCATCGGAAGTGACCGATACGACGAAAGCCGTCTCTCCCTGCCAGACGACCTGTACAAACTGCTGTCCGTCAGGTGCTTGCACGCAGGATAGCTCCCGTCCGTCGGTAGCGTCCAGCACCACCAGCCGGGTTCCGCCCGTGTAGGGATATGACAGAGCGGCCAGGCGTGTCCCGTCCGGCGAAGGAACGGGGTTGTAATACCGGCCGCGTGTGGTCAGGTCATGGAAGCGCACCCGCTCCTCGTCCACCGCCATATACCGGATCCTGGACGTCCCGGCTTCTTCCCAACGCAGGTCGCCGACGGTTTCGCTCCAGTAGAGCCGCCGGGTGACCGGGTCCCAGGCCAGCGGGCTCGTATCGGCGCCGAAGGGCTGCAGGGTCTTGACCTCACCGCCGCGGATGCGGACCAGGCTATGCGGGGTCAGTTTGCCGTGGGCGATGATATAGATATCTTCTCCGGCCGCCACGCCGCCGTCATATTCGGTAAACCATGCCGAGACTGGCGTGACTACCTGGCTGGAAATGAAGGGTTTACGCTCCTCCGCTTCGGTGGCCCACCGGGCATGGAACTGTTCGAAAATCGCCCGGCCGCTGCCGCGCAGGGTATTCTCGCCGGTATCCCGGCGCAGGGTCTTTTTCAGCTGGAACAGACGCAGCGGATGCCGGGCGGCGGTATGGAAATAATCCGCGATGAACTGCGGGTCGTCATAGAAGGCCCGTGCGCCGGCCACGGTCATGTATCCGAGGGCGTAATGGTTCGGCGCATAGCGCTTGAAAGAGCCGTAACGCCATTTGTACCAGTCCCGCCAGTCGCCTTCGTCGAAGGCGATGTGGTAATAATTCAGGAAATCGCCGTTCCTGCCCCGGCCGGTATCGGTAAGCGCCGTCTCGGCCACCACGGCATCGCCTTCCAGCAGATGCGGCCCGGGGAAGAGGCCGGCAAAGGCTCCGGGGATCATTTCGCCCAGGAACCAGCCCAAGGGACGGAACCATCCTTCGTATCCGGCCATCATTTGGGCCAGGTGCCGGGATTCGTGGATGGACAGGGATTTTTCCCAGGAAATAGGCCAGGGGTCATAGGGGTCCGGCAGGGTGTAGAATTCCATCCGTTTCGGCGCCCAGGCTACCGAGCCGTTCGAGACGCCCGAGTAGGCGTGAAGGACGACCGGGGTAGGCCTGCGGTATTTTCCGCCGGGCACATAGCCGGAGGTATGGGCCAGGGCGGGGCGGAATTGTTCCATGTACCGCCCATAGACGCGGGCCAGCGAGTCGAGGCCTTCGGGGTAGATGAACCGGTAATGCGCCGTCTGCATGCTGTACCAGCGCAGTCCGCCCGGGTCCGACCCGTTCGAGTAGAACTGGGCCCACCCGCTCAGGCTGGCTAATATCAACAATATGGATATCAGATATTTACGCATTTCTCAGGCTTTCAAACCGCTGGGTCAGGGCGATGAAGTCTTCTACGCCGAGGCGTTCCGGCCGGAGGTCGAAAACGGCGTCGGACAGGAAGGCGGCCAGCGCCTCGTCGGCCAGCCCCATCCCTTTGGCGAGGGGCTTCAGGGAATTCCGCAAGGTCTTGCGCCGCTGCCCGAACGAGGTCTTCACGAGGGTCTTGAACAGCACCTCGTCGCAGCCCAGGCTTTCCCGGGCATTGCGGCGGAGCCGGATGACGGCCGAATGCACCTTGGGCGGGGGAGCGAAGGCTCCGGGGCCTACCGTGAACAGATATTCGATATCGTACCAGGCCTGCAGCAGCACGGACAGGATCCCGTAGGTCTTCGTTCCCGGCCGCTCGGCGATCCGTTCGGCCACCTCTTTCTGGATCATGCACACCACCTCCGGGACCAAGTTCTTGTGGTCCAGGATCTTGAAGAAGATCTGCGAAGAAATGTTGTACGGGAAATTCCCGATGACGCTGAAGCGCTCCGGGAAGAGCTCCCCGAGCCTGAGCGAGAGGAAATCGGCCTCCAGCAGTTTTCCCTCGATGCCGGGAAAGTGTTTCAGGAGGTAGGTCACGCTTTCCGAGTCGATCTCCACCATCTTCAGGTCCACGTCTTCCCGCGCCAAAAGATACTGCGTGAGCACCCCCATTCCAGGACCCACTTCCAAGGCCCGGCAAGGTCCGCCCAGCGCATCGACGATGGCGCGGGCCACTTTCTGGTCCGTCAGGAAATGCTGTCCCAAGGCCTTCTTTGCACGAACTTCCATAGTTTTCCGGTCTTTCTTTCGCAAATATAAGGTAAATTTATTACTTTTGTAAGATAAAAATAACGAATATGTATCGTACACACACTTGCGGAGAACTCCGCATTACTGACAAAGGCCGTCAGGTGACCCTGGCCGGATGGGTCCAGAAATCCCGTAAACTCGGCGGCATGACCTTTATTGACCTGCGCGACCGCTATGGCATCACCCAGCTGGTGGTTGAGGCCGATGCTCCCCAGCAGCTCGTGGATGCGGCCACCTCCCTGGGCCGTGAATTCGTGATCCAGGTGGAGGGCGAAGTCGTTGAGCGTCAGAGCAAGAATCCCAAGATGGACACCGGTGATATCGAAATCAAGGTGTCTGCCATCCATATCCTCAACAAGAGCGTCACGCCGCCTTTCACCATCGAAGACGAAAGCGACGGCGGAGAAGATATCCGGGCGAAATACCGCTACCTCGACCTGCGGAGAAATCCGCTCAAGAACGCCCTCGTCCTGCGTCACCGCATTGCGCATGAAGTCCGCAATTACCTGGACGACAAGGGCTTCCTCGAAATCGAGACCCCGTATCTGATCAAATCCACGCCGGAGGGCGCCCGCGATTTCGTGGTGCCGTCCCGCATGAACCCCGGCCAGTTCTACGCCCTGCCGCAGAGCCCCCAGACCTTCAAGCAGCTGCTGATGGTGGCCGGCTATGACCGCTACTTCCAGATTGTCCGCTGCTTCCGCGACGAAGACCTCCGCGCCGACCGTCAGCCGGAATTCACGCAGATCGACTGCGAAATGTCCTTCGTCGAGCAGGAAGATGTCCTGAATACCTTCGAAGGCATGATGCGGACCCTGTTCAAGAATGTCCTCGACGTCGAAATTCCCAACCCGCTTCCACGCATGAGCTGGTATGACGCCATGGACCATTATGGCTCCGACAAGCCGGACGTGCGTTTCGGCATGACCATCCATGAGATTACGGATGTGGCCAAGGGCAAGGGCTTCGGCGTGCTCGACGGCGCGGCCTACATCGGCGCCATCAGCGTCCCCGGTGCCGCGGAATACACCCGCAAGCAGATCGACGAGCTCACCGAATGGGTCAAACGCCCGCAGGTAGGCGCCAAGGGCCTGATCTATGTCAAGGTCAATGCCGACGGCAGCTTCAAGTCCTCCATCGACAAGTTCTATGCGCCGGAAGACCTGGCGAAGATCGCCAAGGCTGCCGAGGCCAAAGCCGGCGACCTGATCCTCATCCTGAGCGGGGACAACAAACGCAAGGTCCAGAACATGCTGGGCGTGCTGCGCATCGAGATGGGCGGCCGCCTCGGCCTGCGCGACCCGAAGGTTTTCGCCCCCCTGTGGATCGTGGATTTCCCGCTGCTGGAATGGGACGACGAGACCCAGCGTTTCTATGCGATGCACCACCCGTTCACCGCACCGAAGCCCGAACACGAAAAATGGTTCTACAGCGATGCCAAAGAAGACCTGGAGCGGGTCTGCGCCAATGCGTATGACTTCGTGCTGAACGGTACCGAACTCGGCGGCGGCTCCATCCGTATCCACAATGCCGACATGCAGAAACGCATGTTCGAAGTGCTGGGCATCGGCCCGGAAGAAGCGGAATACAAATTCGGCTTCATCATCAATGCCTTCAAGTTCGGCGCCCCGCCGCACGGCGGTCTGGCCTTCGGCTTCGACCGTGTATGCGCCCTCTTCGGCGGCCAGGATACCATCCGTGACTACATCGCCTTCCCGAAGAACAACCAGGGACGCGACGTGATGATCGATTCCCCGTCGGAGATCGACCAGACGCAGCTTGACGAACTCCAGATAGACGTACGGAAGAATGGGTAAGATCGTGGCGACATGCAGCAACTGCCGCCACACCCAGGAAATAGAGGCTTATACGGCCATCAACGTGGCGGACCGTCCTGACCTGAAAGAAAAGGTTAAGGACGGCTCGCTGTTCGTATGGGAATGTGCCGCGTGCGGTGCGCACAATCTGGCTGTCTATCAGACACTTTACCATGACCCGGAGGCCAAGCTGATGGTTTGGCTGATGCCGGGCGACGAGACCTTGGACAACCGTCTGGCCGCCCTGGCGGACCAGCTGGACGGTTATACCCTGCGGCGCGTGTCCGACGTCGGGTCGCTGATCGAGAAGGTCAATATCCACGATGCCGGCCTGGACGACGCCGTCATCGAGATGTGCAAATATGTCACGCGGATGGAACTGGCGGAAAAACATGGCCGGGAAATGCTCGACACCCCGATGAAGTTCTATCGCGTCCAGGGCGCCGACCATGAGATCGTCCTGTCCTTCCCGCTGAACGGCGCCATGCAAGGGGTCAACATCGGATTCCATGTCTATGAAGACTGCCGGGGCATCCTGCAGCGTAACCCCCAGGCCCGTCCCGGTGAGGGCTTCGCCCGCGTCGATGCCGCCTGGCTGGGCCGCTTTTTCCGATAACCATATAACTATAATAACATGATTATGAAGCGTTTTTCTATTCTGGTCGCGGGCTTGCTGGTGGCGATGTCCGTCAACTTCTGCCGCAAGCCGCAGGAGCAGCTGCAACCGACGCCGAGCCCCTCTGACGAGCCCTCCGAAGAGCCTTCCCGGGAGCCTTCAGCCGACCCTTCCGAAGAACCTGCCCCCATCCTGACCTTCTCCGTGGCCACCGACCCGGTCATCCTGCCCGCGGCCGGCGGTGAGCATGCCTTGGCTTATACCTTGGAAACCAATATGGAGGATGTCTCCGTGCAGGCAACCACCAGTGCGGCCTTCATCCTGGACCTGACGGTCGGGACGGACCAGATCACCTTCCGGGCCGAGGCGAACGACAGCGGAATGGAACTCACGGGCGAGATTTCCGTGACCTGCACCGGGATAGAAGAAGTATATCGGATTCCGGTCAGCCAGCCTGCCCAGGAGGGCGGGCAGCTCCAGCTCCCTCAGGCGGATATCCTCGACGTGGAATTCCTCGAAGACGGTACGGCGCGCAATGTCGCCGAAGGCTCCCCGATGACGGTCCAGACCGTCGCCGGCTCCGCCCTTTCTACTTATTACAGTGAGACTTACGGCCGGTATGTGGCGCATTTCAACCGCACGCCTGCCTCCCAGATGACCGACGGATTCTACAAGGCGGACTACGCCTCCCTCCCGGACATCCAGAAACAGCTCAAATCGGCCCTGACGATGGAGGCCCTGGTCCGTCTGGACAGCCCGGCCCCCGGCAATGCCGAGACCAAGTTCTTCTCCTCCATGCAGTCCGGCGGCGTGGGATTCCTGATTCCGACGGCGGGCAACGGCGGGTCCTGGACCTGGCTGCCCAACGTCTCGACCACAGGCAACTCCAGCTGGGTCTGGACCAAGAGCGGCCTGGCGCCCGAGGTCGGCAAATATGTCCACCTGGTGGGCATCTGGGATGAAGAGAGCGGCATTTCCCGCATCTATGTCAACGGCGAATGCAAGGCCACCCAGATGACGGACGGCAAGCTCAACCTGCCCGGCGCCAACAGTTGCTGGTGGTTCTGCATCGGTGGCGACCCGAATTCCGCCACCACGGCCGAGTCCGCCTGGTGCGGCGACATCGTGCTGGCCCGTATCTATGGCCGCTCCCTGCCTGAGGCCGATATCAAGACCTTGTGGCAGGCGGTGGATGTCCCTTCGCCGGAAGACGCCATTTCCCTGAGCGACGTGCGCTTCATGTCTCCGCTCGCCATCCGTCCCGGACATAAATTCTATGTCTATGGTCAGGGCTTCAAGGCCGGAGACGTCATCCGCCTGAGCCGGGGTCAGAATACTTATACACTTGATACAGAAGTGTTTGACGGCCATGTCAAAGCCCTCGTATCCGCCGATGTCCCTTCCAATACCTACACCATGACCTGCCAGCGCGGCAAGGCCACCTATCCCATCGGCACCGTGCAGCTGACCGTTTCCGAAGAGGCTGTCATGTCCGCCGGGACGCGGGTCGTGGCGCACCGGGGCTACCATGACGGAGCCAACGGTTCCCAGCGGCCCGAGAACTCCGTAGCAGCCCTGAAGGCCGCCCAGGAACTGGGCATCTACGGGGCGGAATTCGACGTCTGGATCACGACGGACGGCGGGGTCTTCTGCAACCACGACGGCGTCCTGAACGGCGTGACCATCAAGTCTTCCACCACGGCCACCGTCAGCCAGCTCAAGCTCAGCAACGGTGAGCCTATCCCGACGGTGGAACAGTACCTGGACCAGGGCCTGAAGGATGATAAGCTGCAGTTGGTCCTCGAAATCAAGGACCATTGGAGCACGGACCGCAACAACGCGGTCACGGACCACTGCATCGCCGCCGTCAAGGAGCGCGGCCTGGAGAGCCGGGTGGACTGGATATCCTTCAATTACGAGGTCTGCAAGCGGGTCCATGCCGCCCTGCCCGACGCGATGGTGGAATACCTCGGCGGCGGGAAATCCCCCGCGACGCTCTATTCCGACGGCATCATGGGCCTGGACTATAGCAGCATGACGGAGGCCTGGGTCGCCGAGGCGCATAAGCTGGGCATGGTGGTCAATGTATGGACCATCGATTCCCCGAACGATATGCTCAAGTACATCTCCTGGGGCGTGGATTTCATCACCACCAACAAACCGGAAGTGTGCAAGGAACTCTGCTCCGTCACCTGGGTGGAGTAGGGTATAGCCAAATCACTGACAAGCCGGTCTTCAACCATGAGGACCGGCTTTTCATTACGACTTGTTATAGAGCTTTTCCATGGCCAGAAGGGCCAAACGGCGGGGTAGAAGTTTGATGAGGGCGGACAGCAGCCAATAGTCTGCGCGGGGCACCACTTCCAGCCGCATCCTTCTGCGGGAAAGCTGGCGCGCCACCGCCCGGGCGATCCGGTCGGCGGGCATGCCGCCCTGCTCGTCCCGGCTCACGGTGTCCATACACCGCTGGAAACGGTCCCGGTAAGGGGAGTCTTCCGCCAGGTCGATGTATTTGCGGGCCGACGTGAATCCGGTCGCCGTGTCTCCCGGCAGCACGCAGCCGCACTGGATGCCGAAGGGCTTGAGCTCCACGGCATAGCCCATGACAGCCATTTCCAGGGCTGCCTTGGCGCTGCTGTACATGACCTGATAGGGCAGGGGGACGAGCGCGGCGAAGGAGGTGACGGCCAGGATCCGCCCGAACCCCTGCGCGCGCATCACCGGCACGCAGGCGCCAATGGTCTTGACGGCGCCGAAAAAGCAGGTCTCGAACTGGTAGCGGACATCCTCCTCTTTCATTTCTTCCAGCGGGCCGCAGATGCCGTTGCCCGCATTCACGACCACCGCATCCAACCTCCCTTCCGCCTGCACGATGGCGTCCACGCCCGCGCGAAGGCCGTCTATATCATTGACGTCCAATACGATACCATGTATCCTGGGATGGGTTGGCGCCTGACCGGACCGCGATGCGGCATAGACCACATCGCCCGCCTGCGCCAGACGCGATGCGATGGCGGCGCCGATGCCCCGGCTGCCCCCGGTGACCAGAACGATCCGGCTCATCGGATGATCCCCATCTCGCGGAAGACCCGGGTGAGGATGTCAATGCCACGGTCCACCTGTTCGCGGGTATGCGTCGCCATCAGCGCGAAGCGCACGAGCGTATCCTGCGGAGCGCAGGCCGGCGGAATCACCGGGTTGATGAACACCCCTTCGTCGAAAGCCTTCGCTGTGACCTCGAAAGTCTTGTCCACATCGTGGACATACAGCGGAATGATCGGACTTTCCGTCTGGCCGATTTCGAAGCCGGCCTCGCGGAAACGCTTGAGCGCATAGTTCGTGACGTCCCACAGGCGCTCCTGCCGCTCGGGTTCTGTCCGGACGATGTGCAGGGCTTCGAGCGTGGCGGCCGTCGCCGCAGGGGTCATGCTGGCCTGGAAGATATACGACCTGGCATTATGCCGTAAGAAATTGATAATCTTGTTGTCAGCCGCGACGAAACCGCCCAGCGAAGCCAGGGATTTCGAGAAGGTGCCCATGATGACGTCGATGTCTTCCGACACCCCGAAATGGTCGCAGACGCCCCGGCCTTCCCGGCCGAAAACACCCAGTCCGTGGGCCTCGTCCACATAGATGGCGGCATTGTACTTTTTCTTCAGCCGGACGATCTCCGGGAGCGGGGCCAGGTCGCCTTCCATGGAGAAAACGCCGTCCACGACAATCAGCTTCACGGCGTCAGGCTCGCATTTGGCGAGCTGCTTCTCCAGGTCTTCCATGTCATTGTGCCGGAAACGCAGGGCCGTGGCGAAGGACAACCGGCGGCCATCGACGATGGAGGCATGGTCCCGGTCGTCGCAGAGGATATAATCCCCCCGGCCGACCAGCTGCGGAATCACCCCTTCGTTGACCGTGAATCCGGTCGAGAAGCACAGGCAATCCTCTTTTCCGAGGAATGCGGCCAGCTCTTTTTCCAATTTCACGTGGATATCCAGGGTCCCGTTGAGGAAACGCGAACCTGCGCATCCGGTGCCATATTTCTTCAGGGCGGCGATGGACGCATCCACGATGCGCTGGTCATAGGTCAGCCCCGTATAGGCATTCGAACCGAACATCAACACAGGCCGTCCGTCGATGGTGACTTCCGTGTCCTGGTGGCTGGTAATCTCCCGGAAATAGGGATAGATACCGAGCGCCTTATACTGCTGTGGCAATGTGTATTTGCCAAGTTTTTCAGACAATAAATTCATTGTGCGGATTTTAGTACGGTACAAAGATAGTAAAAAAATTAAAAAGTGTTCCGCGCGGGGGTTCCGATGTTCATTCCGGCTGAAATATCTGCCCGCCCGGCCCCCTGGTTTGCTTTTCTCGCGCAGAATGCGTATTTTTACCCATTATTTGCGCGCATGAAGACAAGCAGAAATATTTTCCCCCTCCTGCTGCTGGCGGCCCTGCCGCTGCTGACGGTGTCCTGCCGTTTGGCCGGCCGCCGCTCCCCGGCCCCGCGGCCGCCTGTCAAGGTGGCCACCATCGAGGTGAATGCCGCCGTCCAGACCGGGCAGGAATCCTATATCGGCGAAATCGTCTCGCCCAAGTCCGTCACGCTGACGGCCCCGTACCCCGGGACGCTCAGCGCCATCCGGGTCAAAAAAGGCGATATGCTCTCCGCCGGGCAGGCCGTGGCTACCGTGCAGTCGGCCCAGGCCGAAAACGCCGCCCGGATAGCGCGCGTCACCTATGCCCAGGCCAAGGATGCCTATGACCGCCTGTCTGCCGTCTATGCGGAAGGCGGGGTGTCCGAGGTGCAGATGATCGATATCAAGACCCAGCTGGAAAAGGCCGAATCAGCCCGAGACGTGGCGGAAAAGGCCCTTCGCGACGGCACCGTCCGCGCGCCTTTCCGGGGCATGGTCACCGAGGTCCATGCCGATCCGGGCGTGGAACTGGCTCCCCTCCAGCCCCTGGTGTCCATCCACGATATGTCGGACCTGTCCGTCCGCATTTCCGTCCATGAGCATGCCATCGGAGACATCCGGCCGGGCATGGCCGCCCGGGTGGATATCCCCGCCCTCGGCATCGAGGATTTCCCGGCCACCGTGAAGGAGAAGGACCTGCTCTCTTCGGCCCTTTCCCATAGCTACGCCTGTCGTCTGACCTTCAACCAGCCGCTGCAGGGCCTGATGCCCGGCATGTCGGTCAAGGTCCGCATTCCCCGGCAGGGGATCGGCCATATCGTCATTCCGGCCGCTGCGGTCCAGCTCGACCAGGAAGGCCGCTATGTCTGGCTCAATGACGGCGGCATCGTCTCCAAGATGCGCGTCCAGGTCGGCGGCTATTCCGGCAAAGGCGTCGTCGTCACGGAAGGTCTGCTGCCGGGCGACCGCGTCATCGTCCAGGGATACCAGAAAGTCTCCTCCGGCATGAAAGTCATCGAATAAGCCATGGCCCTCAAACGCCCCAAAGGAAGCACAGTGCTGATCGGTGCCATCAAGCACCGGAAGGTGGTCTATCTGCTGACCGCCCTGCTCATCGCCGTGGGTCTGGTGGGGCTGGACCGGATGAACCGGGACGAATTCCCGACCTTCGAAATCAACCAGGGCCTGGTCGCCGCCGTCTATCCCGGCGCCACGGCCGAACAGGTGGCCGCCCAGGTGGCCAAACCGCTGGAAGACGCCCTGATGTCCTACCAGGAAGTCAACCGGCAAACCCTGCGGAGCGTCTCCCGGGACGGCATCTGCTATTTCTATGTGGACCTGGTGACCGACGTGGAGAAGAAGGACGAAGTCTGGTCCAAACTCAAGCTCAAGCTCCAGACGGCCCGCATGAGCCTGCCCGCCGGGGTCCTCGCCCTGGTCGTGCTGGACGATTTCAGCGACACAAGCGCCCTGCTCATCGCCATGGAATCTTCCGACAAGGGCTATACCGAGCTCTATGGCTATGCCGAAGCCCTCTGCGAGCGTCTGCGCCGCATTCCGGAGCTGGCCAGCGCCAAGATCATCGGCCGGCAGACCGAGGAGATCGCCGTCACCCTCGACCTGGACCGTCTGGCCACCTACGGCATCAGCCCGGCCTCCCTGCTGTTGGAATACCAGACCGCTTCGCTGAACACCTCCGGCGGCACCTTCGTCACCGATTATGCCGCTTCTCCCGTGTCGATTGCCGAGCCCGTCACCTCGGAACAAGCTGTCGCCGAGCGGATTATCTATACCGACCCGCAGGGCAACGCCTTGCGGCTGAAAGACGTCGCCACCATCGAGCGCCGGTACAAAGCCCCCGATTCCCGGGTGTCCTACAACGGCCGCGCCGCCCTGGTCATCAACGTGTGCATGCGGCCGAACAACAACATCGTCAAGTTCGGCCGGTCCGTCGAGGCGGTCATCGAGGCTTACCAGGCCTTCCTGCCGGACTCTGTCCGGATGAGCCGGATCACCGACCAGCCCAAGGCGGTCCATTCCTATATTTTCGGCTTTCTGCGCGACCTGCTCATCTCCATGCTGGTGGTCATCTTCGTGATGCTCATGCTCTTCCCGATGCGCTCCGCCCTGATCGCCGGCTCCGGCGTCCCGGTCTGTACCGGCGTGACCCTGGCCGTCATGTATGTCACCGGCATGCAGCTCAATACGGTCACCCTGGCCGCCCTGATCGTGGTGCTGGGCATGATCGTGGATGATTCCATCATCACGATGGACGGCTATATGGACAAGCTCTCCAAGGGGCTCAACCGTACCGACGCCGCCGTTGCCAGCGCCCGGGAACTGTTCATGCCGATGTTTATGGCGACCTTCGCCATCAGCGTGATGTTCTTCCCGGCCAAATACCTGATTATCGGATACTTAGGTTTCTTCATCAAGTCCTTCCCCTGGATCATCGCCATCGCCCTGGCCTGTTCGCTGGTCTATGCCATGCTGGTGGTGCCTTCGCTGGAAGTCCGCTTCATCGGGCCGGGCGCCGCGCGCGAAACCGGCCTCTCCCGGATGCAGAACCGCTTCTTCGGCTGGATGCAGCGCATATATGACCACGGGGAACGCTTCTGTTTCCGCCATCCCGGCCTGACGCTGGGCTTCGGCGTGACGGCCATCGTGCTGGGCGTGCTGATGTTCCTGCAACTGAACATCCAGATGATCCCCAAGGCCAACCGCGACTGCTTCGCCGTCGAAGTGTTCCTGGACAACAATTCTTCCTTTACGGATACGGAGGCGGTCTGCGACTCCCTGACACGCGTCCTCCTGGCCGATGCGCGGGTGGAGGCCGTCACTTCGTTCATCGGCGAGCCGGCGCCGCGTTTCCACGCCACCTATACCCCGGCCCTGCCCGGAAAGAATGTGGCGCAGATGATCGTCAATACCCGTTCCAACAAGGCTACGGTGGAGTTGATCCCCCAGCTGGACGCGCGCTACGAACACGCCTTCCCGGGGGCGCTCGTGCATTTCAAGCAGATGGATTACCAGGCCGCGGAAGCCATTGACATCGCCCTGCTCGGGGCCCCGGCCGAAGCGCTCAAGCCCTATGCCGACAGCATCCGGGCCTATATGTACACCGTTGAGGATCTGAAATTTATCCGTTCCACCTTCGACGACCGCGTCCCGGCGGTGCAGGTGGAACTCGACCCGGATGAAGCGTCCCGTTACGGGGTCAACAAAGCCCTCCTGGGCCTTTCCGTCGCGGGGGCTTTCGAAGGTCGCGGCATCGCGACCCTGTACGAGGGAGAGCGCAAGATTCCGGTCAACCTGTACAGCAGCACGCCGCTACAGGATATGACCTATGACGATTTGGCCGGCCTCACCGTTCCTACCCTGGTCCCGGGCGTATCCGTGCCGTTGGAGCAGGTGGCGACGGTCCGTCCCCAGTGGCGCCTGGCGCAGTACCAGAAAGTCGGCGGGCAGGAAGTCCTCGACATCACGGCGGATATGCGGACCGGGAAAAGCCAGCCGGCGGCCATCAAACGCATCAAGCGGTATATCCAGGACCATATCGTCCTGCCGGAAGGTGCGTCGGTCGAGTTTCAGGGGCTGTCTTCCATCAACGGTACGGTCATGCCGCAGATCGGCTGGAGCTTCCTGGCCGCCGTCAGCATCCTGTTCCTGTTCCTGCTGCTGCATTTCCGCAAGCTCAGCATCGCGGTGCTGACGATGGTGCTCAGCCTGCTGTGCCTGTTCGGCGCGTCTTTCGGCCTGTGGTTCTTCCGGATGGATTTCTCCATCACGGCCGTCCTGGGGCTGATCAGCCTGGTCGGCATCATCGTGCGCAACGGCATCATCATGTTCGAATATGCCGAAGAACTGCGTTTCAAGCAGGGGTACAGCGTCCGCGAGGCGGCCTTCCTGGCCGGCCAGCGCCGGATGAGGCCCATCTTCCTGACCTCCTGCACCACCGCCCTGGGCGTGCTGCCGATGATTCTCAGCGGAGACCTGCTCTGGATGCCGATGGGCGTGACGATCGCTTTCGGCACGATGCTGTCCATCTTCCTCGTCGTCCTGATTATGCCGGTCTCCTACTGGCAACTTTTCAAAAAAGCGGACAAGAATGCGTAAATATCTGATATATATACTTTTGCTTTTGCCCTGGGCGGCCTTCGCGCAGACGCCTGTCACCCTCGCGGAGTGCCTGGCGCTGGGGGAGGAGAATACGCCGGCCCTGCGCAATGCCCAACTGGACATCCAGAGCGCCAAGGCCCTCAAGAGCGAACTGGTCTGGTCGTATTTTCCCAATGTCAGCGTCCGCTCATTCGGCTTCTGGTCCCGGGATCCGCTGCTGGACGTGGGACTGTCGGACATCATCGGAGACAGCCGGGCGGCCCTGATCATCAACGACGGCGCGGAGTACCTTGCCGGCAAACTGGAGATTCCTACCCGTGTACAGGCCTTCCACTATGGCTGGGGCGTCGCCGCTTCGGCCATCCAGCCGCTCTTTGCCGGCGGACGGATCATCAACGGGAACAAATTGGCGTCAGTCGGCGTGAAAGCGGCTGAGGTCCAATACGATATGCAACTGCGCGACAAACGTCGCGAGATTGAGGAGGGGTATTGGCAGGTGGTCTCCCTCCAGGAAAAGAGCCGGACCCTGGCCGCCGTGCAGGCTACGGTCGATTCCCTCTGCCGGACCGTGGCGGCCGCGCGCAAAGCCGGGCTCGTGCCCGAATCCGACCTTACGGTCGTCCAGCTTCAGCAGAAGCGGCTCTCGGCGGCGGCGGTCACCCTGCGCGGCGGCATCCGCCTGGCCAAAATCAACCTCTTCAATACCATAGGAAAGTCTTATGCTTACCTGGACCTGGACCAGTATGTGTTTGCGGACGCCGTGGAGCCTTTGCCCCGGCCGCTGGAGCCGGCGGAGGATGCTGCTTCGCCCGAGTCCGCGTTGCTGTTCATGCAGGTGGAGGCGAAACGGTTGGAAAAACAGGTGCAGATCGGGGAGTTCCTGCCCCAGGTAGGCATCGGGGCCGGATATGGCTATTCGCAGTTCCAGGGTCCGCGTGACCCCGGTACCAGCCTGCTGGCCTTCGCCACGGTCAAGATTCCCCTGACCGGCATCGGGCAGGCCGTTTCCCGGGCGCGCCGGTATGACGCCGCCTTGCAGAAAGCCCGCAATGACCAGGCATACAACGAGGCGCAGCTCGCTTTGCTGGAGCGCAAGCTCCACCTGGAGATGGATACGGCGTGGGAGCAGGCTCAGATCCTGCGCGAGGCCTGGCAGGTGGCCGAGGACGGCAGCCGGCGTTCCCGGGCGGACTGGAAGGCCGGACGCATCTCCCTGGCCGACTATCTCCGCACCACGGTGGACGCCCGCCAGGCGCATGAGGCATACCTGGACCAATGCCTGGTCTATCGCCGGGCGTACAGCGCCTATGCCGCCCGGTATGCTGCTCCACGTTAGTCTTTTATTCCTGAATTGTTTTGATGACCATGAAACGATTGTTGCTGCTTTCCCTGAGTTTGTGTATGGTGCTCTCCTGCGGTGGGCGACGGACGGCCTCCGCGCCTGCGACCCGGACCTTCCCCGAGGTCCCTCCGCCCGCCATGCTTTCCGGTGACGAGGCCCTGCAATATATGGCGGTGCATTTCTGGGACCGCTATCTCGACACGACGGGCCGCTGGCTGAGCGATTCCGCCCACATCGCCGGCGTGGATACGCTGACGGTGGAGACGCAGGTCGGGACCTACGCCACGCTCCTGGGCATGGTCCCTATCGGCGAGGCACGCAAAAGCACGGCCGCCCTGTATGCGCGGATGGAAGCCTGCCAGCGCGCAGACACGACAGCTCAACTTTTTCCTCGGCTTACGGAATTGATTTCCAGGTATTTATATGACCCGAATTCGCCGGTCCGCCTGGAAGATGCCTACGAGCCTTTCGTCGCCCGGCTGGCGACGTCCCCCTTCGTCCCCGCCGCCCGTAAGGCCGGATATGCCTTCGAAGCCCGGATGTGCCGCCTCAATGCCATCGGGTCGCCGGCCGCCGACTTCGTCTATCAGGATCTCCGGGGCCGCCGGCACCGGCTCTATGACATCCGCGCGCCCTACACCCTGCTGTTCTTTACCAACCCCGGCTGCCCCAATTGCCGGGACATCATGGACAGCCTGCAGCAGCCGTTCATCGCGGACATGGTGGAAAAGGGCACCCTGGCGATTGTCAATGTGTATATAGACGAGGATATCGATGCATGGCGGGCCTATGCGCCGACCTATCCCCGCAGCTGGCACACCGGCTTCGACCCCGGCATGGTCATCCGCAGCGATATACTGTATCATGTGCGGGCGATACCCTCCCTGTATCTCCTGGACGAAGACAAAACCGTGCTGCTGAAAGACGCCCCGCCCGAGAAAGTCTTCGCCGCCCTGGGGGACTGGCTCCCGACCCAGTAAAATTTGTTATTCTGACGAATAAGTTATAAATTTGAAGCCGCATCGGAACAAGCGCCGGTGCGGCTGATCGTATGGACATTCAGAAATCCCTTTGGGGAACCGCAGCAGGCGGAAAAGAGATCTACAAATACCGGATTACGAATAAGAAGGGAGCCTACATCGAGCTGTCTTCCATCGGCGCGGGCATCGTGTCCGTGGTGGTCCCGGACCGGGACGGCAAACTGACGGATGTGGTGCTGGGCTACGACAAGGCGGAAGATTATTTCGCGGACGGCCCTTGTGCCGGCAAGTGCCCGGGACGCTATGCCAACCGCATCGCCCAGGGCCGCTTCGTCCTGGACGGAAAGGCCTTCAGCCTGCCGGTCAACAACGGCCCGAACCACCTGCACGGCGGCCCGGATGGCTTCCAGAACCAGGTGTGGGACAGCCGCATCGAAGGCGACGCCGTGGAGTTCCTGTATTTCTCAGAGGATGGCGAAGCCGGCTATCCGGGCAATCTCAAGGTGACTGCCCGCTATGAATGGGACGATGACTGCGCCCTCAAGCTCACCTTTGCCGCCGTCACGGACGCGCCCACGGTGCTCAACCTGACGAACCACTGCTACTTCAATCTGGAAGGCAAAGGCGATATCCTCGCCCATGAACTCTGCCTGAACGCTTCCGAATACCTGCCCACGGACGAGACCCTCATCCCCCTGGGCGAGAGCGAGCCTGTGGCGGGCACCCCGATGGACTTCGTGTCGGCCAAACCCATCGGCCGCGACCTGAAGGCGGATTTCCCGGCCCTGAAATACGGCAAGGGGTATGACAACTGCTATGTCATCGACGGCTATACCCCCGGCCAGATCCAGCAGGCGGCACAGCTGTATGCCCCCGGGAGCGGCCGTCTGCTGACGGTCTATACCACCCAGCCCGGCGTCCAGGTCTATACCGGCAACTGGCTGACAGGCTGCCCGCAGGGCAAAGGACGCGTTTGGAACGACTATGACGCCGTCGCCATCGAATGCCAGCATTTCCCCGACAGTCCCAACCACCCGGATTATCCCACGACCCGCCTCCTCCCCGGCGAGACCTTCCAGGAAGCGATTATCTTTGCCTTCAGCGTACGATGAAACCTTATCTCGACCTGCTTCGGCATATCATGGACCACGGCGTGGTCAAACACGACCGGACCGGCGTGGGGACCAAGAGCGTCTTCGGCTGGCAGATGCGCTATGACCTGTCCGAAGGCTTTCCGCTGCTGACCACCAAAAAGGTCCACCTGAAATCGATTATCTACGAACTTCTCTGGTTCATCGCCGGAGATACGAACGTGAAATACCTCCAGGAGCACGGGGTGACCATCTGGGACGAATGGGCCGATGAAAACGGCGACCTCGGCCCGGTCTATGGCCATCAGTGGCGTTCCTGGCCGGCTCCGGACGGCCGCAGCATCGACCAACTGGCGAATGTGGTGGAGACCATCCGCCGCAATCCCGACTCCCGCCGGATGTTGGTGACGGCCTGGAACCCCGCTGAAGTCGATAAGATGGCCCTGCCGCCCTGCCATTGCCTCTTCCAGTTCTATGTGGCGGAAGGCAAGCTCTCCTGCCAGCTGTACCAGCGCAGTGCGGATACCTTCCTCGGCGTGCCCTTCAACATCGCGTCGTACGCCCTGCTGACCCTGATGATCGCCCAGGTCTGCGGCCTGCAGCCCGGCGAATTCATCCACACGACGGGGGATACCCATCTGTATCTCAACCATTTGGAGCAGGTGGCCCTGCAACTTTCCCGCGAGCCCCGTCCGCTCCCGAAAATGCACCTCAACCCGGATGTCAAAAACCTGACGGACTTCCGTTACGAGGACTTCACCCTGGAGGGCTATGATCCCTGGCCCGCCATCAAGGCCCCGGTGGCCGTATAAGTCTTAGAATGCGTATGAAAAAATGTCTGATCGTGGCTGTGGCCGACAACTGGGGCATCGGCGTGAAAGGCGCCTTACCCTGGCATATCTCCGAGGACCTGAAATATTTCAAGGCCGTGACCCGCGGCTGTCCCGTCATCATGGGCCGCACGACTTATTTCTCTATCGGCCGGCCGCTTCCCGGCCGCTTGAACATCGTGCTCAACCTCGGCGGGGACCCGATTCCCGAAGTGGAATGCGTCTATTCCTTTGAAGAGGCCTATGCCGTCGCCCAGGCCAGCGGGGCGCAGAAATGCTTCATCATCGGCGGCGCTTCCGTATATAAGGCGGCCCTGCCGGAGATGGACCGGCTCTATATCACCCATGTCCATACCGAGGTGAAGGAGGCGGACGCTTTCTTCCCGACCATCGACCCGGCCGTCTGGCAGCCCATCAGCACCTCCGAGACCCATACCGACCCCGAGACGGGGTTTGAATTCGAGTTCGTCGTGTACGAACGCATCTGAGGGATTGACCCAAGCTTGGGTCAATCCCTTCGGGCTCCCCAGCCCCTGTGAGACTATCGTCTGACCTTATCGGACGCATGGTCCCAGTCAAAACGAACGAGACACATGAAAAAACGCGAAACTTTCAGTAACCGTTCCGCCGCCATCATGGCCATGGCCGGGTCCGCCATCGGACTGGGCAATATCTGGCGCTTCCCCTATATGGTCGGGGAAAACGGCGGTGCCGCCTATATCATCCTGTATCTTTGTGCCACCGTGTTTTTGTCCCTGCCGATTTTCCTGGCGGAAAGCATCCTCGGCCGGCGGACCCAGCTGGGTACATACGGCGCGATGCAGACCCTGGCTCCGGGCACAGGCTGGCGCAACATGGGCTTTCTGACCCTGTCCTCCGCCCTGATCATCCTTTCCTTCTACAGCGTCGTCGGCGGATGGTCCTGCGACTATTTCCTGCAGTCCCTGGCCCTCGGTTTTTCCCATGACAGGATCGAAGACATCCCCCTGATGTTCTCCCGCCTGGCGTCCCATCCCTGGCAGCCGATTGTCTGCCATACAGTGTTCCTCCTGCTGACGGCGCTCATCGTCGCCTTCGGCGTGAAAAAGGGCATCGAACGATTCTCCACCATCACCCTGCCGCTGCTGTTTATCCTGATTCTGATCATTATCGCCTATTCCCTGTCCCTGCCGGGCTCCTTCAAGGGCGTGACCTACCTCATCAAGCCGGATTTCTCCAAAATGGGCCCTTCCACGGTAGTCGCCGCCATGGGACAGAGTTTCTTCTCCCTGTCGCTGGGCGTGGGAACCATCCTCACCTATTCTTCGCATATTGACAAGAAAGAGCACCTGCTGGGCTCCGGACTGGGCACGGCGCTGGCCGATATCCTGTTCGCCATCCTGGCGGGATTCGCCATCATGCCGGCGGTATTTTCAGCGGGTATCGAGCCGGGAAGCGGCCCCGGGCTCATTTTCGAGACCCTGCCGTACATCTTCGCCCAGATCGGGGAGCATACCCCGGTGCTGAGCGCCATCATCGCCATCCTGTTCTTCCTGGCCATCGTGGTGGCGGCCCTGACCTCCTCGATATCCCTGCTGGAGACCGGCGTGTCATATCTGGTGGAGGAGAAAGGCATACGCCGCTGGACGGCCGTCCTGATCCTGTTCGCCTTGACCTGGGTGGTCGGCTGCCTGTGTTCGCTGTCCTTCGGACCGCTGCAGGACGTCCATCTGTTCGGCTGTACGATATTCGATTTCTGCGACAAGCTGACCGCCAATTTCATGATGACCCTGGGCGGCTTCCTGTTCACCTTCTTCGTCGGCTGGAAAATGTCCAAGGCCGACGTACGCGACGAGTTGACCTCAGGCGGGGAAGACCGCCTGGCCGTGCGTTGTTTCGGGGTGCTGTACTTCCTGATCCGTTACATCGCCCCACTGGTCATCATCACAATCTTTATTACCAATCTGGTGTTATAAGCTCCACGGCCGGACTGGGCTCCAGCACCCGCTGGACAGGCCAGGACCAGGCTTTGGACAGCTTGAAGGCGGCGCTGCCCCGGATATCCGAGACCGATGCGCCGAAGCGGACTTCATAGCGGCCCGCCGCCGTTTCCCATGCAGAATTCGCCGCGTTAAAGGAGGCGAGCGTATAAGGCTCCAGGCTGAAAGTCAGGGTCTCCTGCTCGCCCGGCGCCAGCTCCCGCGTCTTGCCGAAGGCTTTCAGCTCGCAGGCGGGCTTTGGCAGGGCGGCGTCAGCCGGTGCGGCCACATAGAGCTGGACCGCTTCCTTGCCGCGCGCGTGGCCGGTGTTGGTCACCGTAACCGATGCCGTCACCTGGCCGTCGCGACCCACCTTGACGCTGGGCTTGGAATAGGTGAACTGCGTGTAGGACAGGCCGTAACCGAAGGGATAAGAGACGGCCTTGCCGGCCGAAGTGAAATAACGGTAGCCGACCCAGATGCCTTCTTCATACAGGGTATAACCGACATTCCGGATATCCGCCGCCGCGGGCCCGGCATAGATTTCTCCGGTATAGTCCGAAGGGAAATTGCGGGAAGACGGGATATCGCGATAGCGGAGCGGGAAGGTCATCGGGAGCTTGCCGGAAGGATAGGCAGCCCCGCACAGGACATCCGCCACGGCCAGACCGCCTTCCTGTCCGGGCGTCCAGGCCAGCAGGATGGCATCCGGGATATGCTTCCAGGAAGCCGTCTCGATGACGCCGCCGATATTCAGGACTACCACCAGCTTCTTGCCGGCCGCATGGTAGGTGTCGGCCAGGTCCTGCATCAGGCTCCGTTCCGTGGGGCTCAGCGTCCAGTCGCCGTCCCGGGCCTTGCGGTCGTTCCCTTCCCCGGCATTGCGGGACAGGGTAAATACGGCCACATCGCTTTCTCGGGCCATTTTCTCCAGGTAGCTGTGGGGGAGGGGCATTTCCGGCAGGGTCGCTTCTCCCAGCAGGATCCACGGCGTGTCCGGATTGTTCTTGGCCTCGGTCTGCTTATAGTCGATGTATTTCTGATACCAGTCTTTCAGGCCCTCGGCGACTTCCATCCCGTTCGCCGCAAAACCTTCCGCCAGGTTGCGGACATAGGCCTTGTTGACATTGCCCGAGCCCGTTCCGCCGGCGATGAAATGATAGGAGCCGATGCCGAACAGGGCCACTTTCCGGGTGTCTTTCAGCGGCAGGACGCCGTTGTTTTCCAGCAGCACCATCCCTTCCGGGGCAGCCTGGCGCACCAGACGGGCATGGCCCGCGAGGTCGGGGGCGTTGGAAGCCTTGTATCCGGCAAAGCGCGGGGTACGGACGATGAAGGACAGGATGCGTCGTACGTTCCGGTCCACGTCCTCCAGGGCCAGCGAACCGTCCCGTACCGCGTCCAGGATGCGCTGCACCTCATTGTCTCCGCCCGGCTCCATCAGGTCGTTTCCGGCGCGGACGGCCGCCACGGTGCCCTCCTTGTTGCCCCAGTCGGTCATCACGATGCCGCCGAAGCCCCATTCATCCCGCAGGATCGTGGTCAGCAGGCCATGGCTCTGCTGGGTATATTCGCCGTTCAGCTTGTTGTAGGAAGACATCACCGTCCACGGGTCAGCCTCGCGCACGGCAATCTCGAATCCCTTCAGGTACAGCTCCCGCAGGGTCCGGACATCCACCCGGCTGTCGCATTCCAAACGATTGATTTCCTGGTTGTTGGCCGCAAAATGCTTGATGCTGACGCCTACCCCGTTGGACTGGATGCCGCGCACGTAGGCGGCCGCCATCCGTCCGGTCAGCAGCGGGTCTTCGGAGAAATACTCGAAATTCCTGCCGCACAGGGGGTTACGGTGCAGGTTGAGGCCCGGCGCCAGCAGGACGTCCACGCCGTATTCCTTGACTTCCTGCCCCATGGCGGTCGTCAGCTCCGTCACCAGGTCCGTGTTCCAGGAAGAGGCCAGGGAGGTCCCGACAGGGAAGCCGGTACACCAGAAGGTCTTGTCCGTGCCTTCCCGGGTGGGGTTGATGCGCAGGCCGGCAGGTCCGTCGGCCAGGACGACGGCCGGGATGCCGAGCCGGTCGATCGGCCGGGTCGTTCCGGCGGCGCCGTTCACCAGGGATTCCATCGAGGCCGTTACGGAGCCCGGGGCCATCGCGCCCCAGCCGCATCCGACCAGCAGATGAGCTTTTTCTTCCAGGGTCATCGCGGACAGGACTTCGTCGATGTTGTCCTTCCGCAGTTGCGGCTGGGCCGCCAGCGTCAGGGTCAGGCAGGCTGCACCCAGGGAAAGCAATCTTTTATTCATGGGTATCAGGGTTATTCTTCTTTGCGCCGTGCGGGCAGGCAGGCGCCGCCGACGGCGAGCAGCAGCAACAGGAGCAGGGAAATCGACGACGCGCGGGAAATCCGGCTGCTGAGCTGGTAGGACGGCGGGTCGAAACGCATCGTCAGGGTGTGCTCACCGGCCGGGAGTACGGCGCCGCGCAGCGTCCAGTCGGCCCGGAACAGCTCCACGGGCGTCCCGTCTTCCAGGGTGGCCGTCCAGCCCCGAGGATAATAGATTTCGCTGAATACGGCCGCCTGTTCCTGCGGTGCCGAATAGCTGTATTGCAGGGCGTTCGGCGCATAGGAGACCAGGGCGATCCGGCAGCTGTCGGCGTCGCTCTCGGGAATGCGTACCTCGGCGAAATCCGGCCCCAGGACCAGCTCCTCGCGGAGGTCGGCTCCGCCAAGCAGGGCGATTTCCTCGTTCGCCGTCTGCGCCGTCACCGCACCGGAAACGAACCAGGCATGGCCCATCGCCTGCGGGTTGACCAGCGGGGCGGCTTCTCCGTCCAGAATGATGTATTTGTCGTTCAGCAGGGAAAGGATAGGGATGTCCGGCAGATTCTCCTGCAGGCCGCTTACGGTCTTGGCACCGCGCGCGGCCTGGTACAGGCTGTTGATTTCCCCGCTCAGGTAATGGTCGATGAGGTCCTGGTAGCGCTGGAGCTTGACCGGGCTGTATCCGCCGATGTTCTTGTGGAAATAGCTCGGATGCGAATCGTTGAAGACGTTGGCCGTCAGGTCCAGCACCCGGTAATCGGGATCCGGGTCCGCCAGGATGGCCTTATCGACCGGCCTTTCGGTAAACTGGCCGTCGAACTGCCGTTGCGACACGAAATGGTCTTTGTTGAGGTAGCGCTTGCCCACGGCGAACATGTTGATCAGCACCAGCGCGCTGATGGCGGCGCCGGCCAGCACCTTGCGGCTCTTCCCGGCCTGGCGGGGCTGGTAGGACCACAGCAGCAGGCCGTAGGTGGCCGCGATCAGCAGCAGGGCCATCAGGGCATCCTGGCGAAGCAGCATCATCCGGTCGGCGATCAGCGCCTCCACCAGGATATCCGGCTGTCCGGCATCGACCGCGCCGGTGAAACTCCGTCCGATGCCGGTCATGGCCAGCAGGCAGAAGCCGCCGGTGACGGCCAGGGCGATGGTGCCCCATTTGAGGAAGGCCTTCCGGTCATATTGTTCCTTCACGATCCGGTCCAGGGCCAGGAAGCCCAGCATCGGCAGGGTCAGCTGCAGGATCACCAGGGCCATCGACACCGACCGGAATTTGTTGTAGAACGGCATATAGTTATACCAGAACTTCGTGAAGGGCATGAAATGGCTGCCCAGGGCAAGGAATACGCCGATCAGGGTCGCGGCCAGCATCCACCACCGGTCTTTCCCCTGGCAGAGCCCCAGGCCCAGCAGGAAGAGGAAGACCGTGATGGCGCCCATGTACATCGGACCGGCCGTAAACGGTTGCGGGCCCCAGTACAGCGGCAGGGCTTTCGCCACTTGTTTGAGGTTGCCCTGGCCGGCACGGCGCAGCAGGTCGATGGTCTCGGACTTGTCGGGATTGACCGCCCCGGCGGATGCGCCGCCGTTATAGTCCGGAATCATCATGTTCGGAAGCTCCTCCCAGCCGTAGGACCAGGAGGTGGCATAGTCCAGGTCCAGGCCCTTGGATTTCGCCGCCCCGTCTTGGCTCAGCTCGGAGCCGCCGCGCATGGTCTGCTGCGTGTATAAATAAGTCGGTATCAGGCGGTTGGCGTTTGTCGCAATGCCGATGGACCCCAACACGAGCAAGGCGGCGGAGGCGGTGGCGAAGCGGCCCAGCAGCGCCCTGCGCTGTTTGTCGATAGCCAGCCACACGACCAGGGCTACGACATAGCAGAAGATGATGATGGCGAGGTAGTAAGTAATCTGGACATGGTTGGCCTTGATCTGGAAATTCAGGGCCATAGCAAAGAGCGCGGCCCCCAGCAACATCATCGCCCACCAGCGCTTCGCCTCGGGCTGCAGGGCCTTCCGGTAGGTGAAAATCACCCCGGCCAGCACCCAGGGCGCGTAGGCCAGCGCCAGCATCTTGGCATTGTGGCCCACCTGGATAATCTGCATGTTGTAGGCGCAGAAGGTCACGGCAATGGCACCGCCGGCGGCGATGACCCCGTTCATCCCCATGGCCAGCATGAGCAGGAAGGCGCCCAGAAGAGACAGGAACAGGTAGCTGGCGGGCCGTTTTCCGACCAGGAAGAGGTCGTACAGCGGCTTGGTCCAGTCGCCTTTCGTATTGCCCGTCAGCATCGTGGTCGGCATGCCCCCGAACATGGAATTGGTCCAGGCGGTCCGGTCTTCGGGGTGGGCTTCGTTCCAGGCGTGGGTCTCCTGCGCCATCCCCACATAGCCGGAGATGTCGCTCTGGTCCACGATTTTCCCTTGCAGGACCTGCGGGACGAAGCCGTAGGAAAGCAGGAGGAAGAAGACGATGATGCCGGCGTATGCCAGGATGTTCTTAACGTTGGGTTTCATGTGCGATAAGGGTTTCAAATAAGTCGGCCATCCGGCGGGCGGTGGCGCGGCGTTCATAGCGGGCGATGTCTCCGCCGGTGCGGCCCGGTTTTCCGGCGAGGAAATCCGCCCAGCTCCGGTCTATCCAGCTGCGGGTCCCTGCCTCGTCGTCCCAGGCGAAGGTCTCTCCGGCCCCGGTTTCCGCCAGGACGCGGGCCATCGCGCCGTCGGTCTGTCCGATGCCCAGGACGGGCCTTTCGGCGCCCAGGTATTCGAACAGTTTGCCGGGCAGGGTGGCGCGGTATTCCGGCTCCTGCCGCAGCGGCAGCAGCAGCGCCCAGGCCTCCTGCTGCAGGCGGACGGTCTCGGTGTGGGGGCAGTAGCCCCGGTCTTCCACGGGCAGGCCCGCCATCGCCGCCAGCACGGGGGCGTCGGTCTTGCCGGCCAGGATAATGCGCAGGGAAGCGGCGAACTGCGGGTCCTGCGCGCATTTTTCCCGGAGGACTTTCCAGAGGGTCAGCGGGTTGCCGTCCGCGGCGAACAGCCCCGTATGGACCAGGGTGAAGCGCTCCGGCCGGGGGGCTGGACGGGAGAAGTCGTCGGCGTCGAACCCGTTGGTGATCAGTTCGACGGGCGTTGTGGTCATCGCTTGGAATTCTTCCTGCACCAGCGGCGAGACGGCGACCACCCGGGTGGCGTCGTCCAGCACCTGGCGTTCCAGCTTTTCATGCCGGCGCCGGGCCCAGGAGGATAATTGTAAATGCTTGAAATAGAATAATTTGGTCCAAGGGTCACGGAAGTCGGCGACCCAGGGGATACCCGTCGCCCGGGACACGGCCCGGCCGATGAGGTGCATCGAATGCGGCGGTCCGGTGCTCACGATGACATCCACCGGATGCTCCGCGAGGTACCGGGTCAGGAAACGCGTGGAGGGCCGCACCCAGCCCACCCGGGGGTCGGGAATGAAAAAATTGCCGCGCACCCACATCGCCAGCCGCTGTTTCCAGCTTTTGCGCTGGTGGTTGATGACATTGACCTCTTTGCGGACCCCGTCTTTGCTGAAGGTGTTGTAGATGCCGTAAATTTCTGATATATGCGTCTTGATCACCTCCGCCTCCGGGGGGATGTCCGCCAGCAGCGAAGGGTCGTTTCCGGGCATTTGCGGATTTTCCGGGGTATAGATGACGGGCTGCCATCCCAGCGCCGGCAGGTACTTGGCGAATTTGACCCACCGCTGCACGCCGGAACCGCCGGAAGGCGGCCAATAGTAGGTGATGACCAGCACACGTTTCATATTGCGAAGATACGAAAATTATTCTTATATTTACGGGAAAATACTGAATTCGATATGCGCAACGCCCTGCTGTCCCTACTTCTGCTGATCCTGTCTTTCAGCGCGACCGCCCAGTCTTATTCCTATGGCATCGACCCTGACCGGGATGAGAAGGCATTCCAAGCTTTCCGGCGGAAAATGCTGCGCAAGAAGCTGACTCGTCCGACGGTCGCCCTGGTCCTGTCCGGCGGCGGCGCCAAGGGTGCGGCCCACCTGCGCGTCATCAAACGCCTGGAAGAAGAGGGCATCCCGGTGGATATGGTGCTGGGCACGAGTATCGGTGGTCTGGTGGGCGGCCTGTATGCCTGCGGCTATACCGCCGACGAGTTGGAAGTCATCATCCGGAGCATGGACTGGGACGTGCTGATGGGGGATACCCATCCGCGGAAATTCGATTCCCCTTCCCGGAAAGACTACCAGAACCGCTTTCAGTTTTCCCTGCCTTTCGGCTCCTCCGGACTGGATTTCAACGGGCAGCAGACCCAGCCGGACCAGCGCAGCCGCAGCCTGATTCCGGACGGTCTGGTACAAGGGCAGAACGTCCGTAACCTCTTGAGCAGCTTGATAGTAGGCTTCGAGGACGAAAGGGATTTCCTGTCCCTGCCCATCCCCTTTGTCTGCGTGGCCTGCGACATGGTCACCGCCCAGCCGAAGGTCTGGCACAGCGGCCGGCTTTGCGACGCGATGCGGTCCACCATGTCCATCCCGGGGCTGTTCACCCCGGTCCGTACCGAGGGCATGGTCCTGATGGACGGCGGCTTGCGCAGCAACTTCCCGGCGGAAATCGCCAAGAAACTCGGGGCGGACATCATCATTGGCGTGGATATTTCGACCCCGGCCTACGGGGCTGATGAAATCAACAACCTGGTGGATATCGTCTATCAGACCATGGACGTTCTCGGGCGGGAGGCCTATAAGGCCGGCGTGGAGGCCACGACGGTGTATATCCATCCGGAACTCTCCGACTTCGGCATGCTCAGCTTCGATGAAAAGAGCATAGATACCATCATCCAGCGCGGCCAGGAGGCCGTTGACCGGCAGCGGGAGGACCTGGAGAAGGTCAAGCGGCGCCTGGGCCGTACCCGGGGTACCCAGCCGGATGGCAAGGCCATCAACCTGCTGAATGAATCCGTCCGGATCTCCCGCGTGGAGTTCGAAGGCATCGCGGAAAGCGACAAATCCTACCTGCGCAAGATGCTGAGTCTCGGAAGCAGCGTCACCAAGGCGGAGCTGGACGACGGCGTATCCCGCCTGGTCGGTACCGGCTCCTTCGAAACCGTCTGTTACCAAATCCTGGGCGAACATGAGCCCTACGTGGTCCGTTTCGACTGCCAGATGGCGCCGGTCAACCAGGTGGGGGCCAGCGGCCGTTTCGATACGGAGGATTATGCCGCCCTGCTGTTCAACGTCGGGTTCAACGCCCGCCGGCTGACTGGCCACCGCTTCGACCTGACCGGCCGCCTGGGCCTGAAATCGGGCCTGAAGGTGGAATATAACTACCGCACCAACAAAGGCGTGAACCTGGGCGCGGACGCCCTCATCCGCAATATCCGCAACGGCAGCTTCATGATGTCGAACTATGACTTCCAGATCAATTTCATGCAAGTCCGTGCCGGCGTGAACGCTTCCCTGGCCCGTTCCGGCGTGGCCTCGGTCAAAGCCGGTTTCCGGATGGATTTCTTCCGCTTCAATTCCCTGCTGGTCGATAACCAGCTGGCCGGGCTGGCGTCCATCGAGCTGGACCATCCCAACAACCTGTACGGCACCTTTTTCATCGATGGCCGCGCCGACACCTTCGACAAGCCGTATTTCCCCACCCGGGGCATCCGCTGGTCCGCCACCGCGGAAGGCCATACCCCCGGCCTGCTCTACCCCGGCGACAAGTTCAGCGGCAGCGTGGAAGGCCGTTTCCAGGCCGCGCTCTCCCTGGGCCGCTTCACCCTCCTCCCGTCCCTGTATGCCCGGTATTACAAAGGCGAGGAAGTCCCCTTCGTCAACTTCCTGTCCGTCAAGATGGGCGGCCGGATACTGGATCACCAGGTCCCGTTCGTCGGCCTGGACAACGCCGTCCCTTGCATGGATATCCTGGGCCTAGCCGGGCTTGACCTGCGTCTCCGCATCGCGCAGAAGCACTATGTCAGCCTGCAGGCGCAGGCCGGACAGACCGGGAACGCGTTCAAGACCTTCTTTGACCCGCTGGAAGCTGACTCCCTGCTCGGCTTCGCCCTGGAATATGCCTACGATTTTATCGGGGGGCCGATCAAGGCGGATGTCCACTGGTCCAACATCACCCGGTCCGTCGGCTTCTATCTGAGCTTCGGACTGGACTTCTGATACCGGGAAAGCCCCTTGATTGATATTCCGGGCTTTTTTTCGGAGCCGAAGGCGACCGAAGGGGGTATTCTAAGACTTTTCCAAGCATTTTCTCAACTATTTTACAGCAACGCCGCCGCTTTTCGTTGTCGAGCGGCGGCAACAGTACGGGCGCTGCGGGGAGCTCGCCTCAAAGGCTCTCCTCGCGCCC
>JAFUWX010000102.1 GCA_017471025.1 Bacteroidales bacterium | reverse complement strand
CGGGGTCTTTAGGCTGACAATCGCGAAGGCATGGCCTTCGGACTATCGTTGTAAGTGGTTGAGATAGAAGGATTCGAACCCTCACTGACAGAGCCAGAATCTGTAGTGCTACCATTACACCATATCTCAATGGCCGCTCTGGGAACGGGACTGCAAATGTACAACAGTTTTGGGAAACTGCAAAATTTTTCTGCAAAAAATCAGCAAAAAATAAGGGTTTTGCCCGGGATTCAGGCAGGAACCTGCCAAATCAGGGCCGTGGCCCATACCTGACAGCCTTCACCGCGCCCCACGAACCCGAGCCGCTCGGTGGTCGTGGCCTTGACGGAGATGCAATCGGGCGCGATGCCGAGCACCTCGGCCAGGGTGGCCCGCATCTGCGGGATGTAGGCGGCGATTTTCGGGCGCTGGAGGGCGATGGTGATGTCTGCGTTGCCGATTTCCCAGCCGCGCTCGCGGACCAGGGCGGCGACGGCCCGCAGCAGCCCCTTGCTGTCGGCGCCTTTCCACCGCGCATCCGTGTCCGGGAAATGATGCCCGATATCACCCAGAGCGAGGCAGCCCAGGAGGGCGTCGCACAGGGCGTGGATGGCCACATCGCCGTCGGAATGGGCGACAAAGCCCAGGGGCGCGTCGATCCGGACGCCGCCGAGCCACATCGGCAGGCCTTCGGCCAGCTGGTGGACATCATAGCCGTTTCCGACACGGAACGGACACGAAGGGAGGGGATTTGCCATAGGAGCGTATATTTTTCTGCAAAGTAACGAAAAATTTGCGTAAATTTGTCGGTTATAGAAACAAAACAGACAGGATTATGGCCACATTCGGATGGTTCGGCGACCAGGAGCACCGTGTGTTCAATTACAAGCCCCGGTATTACGACCCGGAAAAAGAAGCGCGCAAACGGATGTTCGGCGCGGTGGACGGCAGTCAGGACAAGGAGGATAAAGCCTCCGGTTACACCCCGGGTACCTATATCCAGGGATCTTTCCGCGACGGGAATTATGCCCGCCGGCGGGGAGGCGGCCGTGCCCAGACCATCATCGGCCTCGTCGGCCTGGTGCTGGTGGCTATCATCCTGTATTACATCATCAAGTTCTACGGCCTCCTGTAGCATAATGGAAATCAGAATATTACCCAGTAATATCGCCAATCTTATCGCGGCGGGTGAAGTGGTCCAGCGGCCGGCTTCCGCCGTCAAGGAGATGTTGGAAAACGCCGTCGATGCCGGGGCGTCCAAGGTGACCGTCGTCATCCGGGATGCCGGCCGGACCCTGATCCAGGTCATCGACGACGGCTGCGGCATGTCCCCGGACGAGGCCGTGCTCTGCTTTGAGCGCCATGCCACCTCCAAAATCGCTTCCGCACAGGACCTGGAGGCCATTTCGACCTTCGGCTTCCGGGGCGAGGCCCTGGCTTCCATCGCCGCCGTGGCGGAAGTGACCTTGCGCACGCGCCGGGAAGGGGACCCCGTCGGCTGCCAGGTGGAATTCGCCGACTCCAAGCACCTGGCCACCGTGGAGACCGCCTGCCCGAAAGGGACCAACATCGCCGTCCGCAACTTGTTCTACAATGTACCCGCCCGCCGGAAATTCCTCAAATCCGACGCTGTCGAGTTCAAGCATATCGTGGAGGAATTCACACGCGTGGCGCTGACCCGCCCGGATATCGCCTTCACCCTGACCCACAACGACAAGGACATCTATGTCCTGCGCCCGGCTAAATCCTTGAAATTCAGGATCCGGGACCTGCTCGGACCGGGCATGGTGGACAAGGTGGTGGACCTCGAAGCGGAGACGACCGTGATCCGCATCAACGGCTTTATCTGCCGGCCGGATATGGCCCGCAAGACCGTGGGCAACCAGTTTTTCTTCGTGAACGGCCGCTATTTCCGCAGCCCGTACCTGCACAAGGCGGTGATGCGGGCCTACGAAGAGCTGATCCCCGAAGGGGCCGTCCCGTCCTATTTCATTTATCTTCAGGTAGATCCGCACGCCATCGACGTCAATATCCATCCGACCAAGACCGAAATCAAGTTCGAGGACGACAACATCATCTTCCAGATCCTGTATGCCTGCGTGAAAGAGGCCCTCGGCCGCAATTCCTTCGGTGCCAACCTCGATTTCGAGGCCGCCGCTGCGCCGCAGATGCCGGTCATGGGCCGCAATTTCGACGACTACCGGCCCCAGGAATACAACCCCTCCCTGGACTTCGAGACGGACTACAACCCCTTCGATACCCCCGCGCCCGGCGCGGAGGCGCCCCGGGAATACCCCCTGCCTACCGGCGGCCTGCTGGACAAACGGCAGGATTATGGCAAGCTTTTCGAAAGCGAGACGGTGCCGATGAGCGCCATCCTGGTGGTCCAGAACCGCTATATCGTGGCACCCGCACGCGGCGGCCTGATGCTGGTACACATCCGCAGGGCCCGCGAACGCGTGCTCTATGAACGCTTCCTGAAGGCCATCCAGGCCGGCGGCCATGTCTCCCAGACCTCGCTGATCCCCGCCCGCGTGACGGTCGGGGTGGAAAACCGCCTGCTGCTGGAAGAACACGCCGCCATGCTGGAGAAAATGGGCTTTGACATCACGCCTTTCGGCACGGATACGGTGGTCGTGAACGGCGTCCCGGACGGCTGCGCCAGCGACCCGGACCGGGTCGAGGCCCTGGTCCAGGAGGTCCTGACCGTGCTGGCCGAGGACCATACCTCCCTGCCGGGCATGTTCGAGAGCGCCATGGCGGAGAAGTTCGCCCGGGCGGCTGCTGCTTCCGGCCGGCCGATGACCTCCTCCCTGGAGGCCCAGCGCCTGGTGGACACCCTGCTTTCCTGCGACAGCGCCGAATATACGCCCCGCGGCCACAAGGTCATCACCGTCCTGTCCCCGGATGAACTGGAAGCGTTACTGAAATAATAAACCCTATGAGTGATTTTCAAAACACCCGCTTGGGAGCCTTTTGGTACAACATACCGCCCGTGACCCGCAATCTCGTGGCCATCAACGTGTTGATGTTCATCGCGACCCTCATCGACGAGGAATTCATGATCTCCACCTTCGCGATGTTCTATCCGACTTCCCGCTGGTTCCACCCCTGGCAGATCCTCACGCACATGTTCATGCATGGCGGATTCTGGCATATTTTCTTCAATATGTACACCCTGACGATGTTCGGCATCGTGCTGGAACGCGCCATCGGATCGAAGAAATTCCTGGTCTATTACTTCATCACCGGCCTGGGGGCCGTCGCCCTGCACACGGCCGTACAGTATTTCCAGGTCAATATCGCCTTTTCGCAGGACAATTTCGCGGCCATCCAGCGCGTCCTGAGCACTCCGACCGTGGGCGCCTCCGGTGCCATTTACGGTATCCTGATCGGATACGCCATGATGTATCCCGACTCGGTCCTGACCCTGCTGTTCCCGCCCATTTCCTTGAAAGCCAAGTGGTTCGTGCTGATTTTCGCGGGCATCGAGCTGGTGACCGGCGTCACCGGGACGCTGGACGGCGTGGCGCATTTCGCCCATCTGGGCGGCATGCTCTTCGGCTGGCTCCTGATGCTGTGGTGGCGCAAGACCGGGCGTATCTATGAACGAGACAATTGGATCTGATCCATGCCCAAGCGCAAGAAGAGTCCCCTGCTTATCGGTCTGACGGCCCGGCTGCTGATGCTTATCGCGGCCGGCGGGCTGTGGCTGAGCTACCTGTCCGTGTTCGTCAACCCGGCCAAGGCCTGGTTCATGACCCTCTTCGGCCTCTTCTATGTGCCCCTGCTGGCGCTGAACCTCTTCCTGCTGGTCTGGGCGGCGGTCCGCCGTTCCCGGGCCATCCTGATTCCCCTGGTGGCCCTGCTGCCGTCCCTGTTCGTCGTGGGGCGCTATGTGCAGTTTTCCGGCCCGGAGGAGCCCGTAGAAGGGGGTATCAAGGTGATTTCCTACAATGTCGGCCGCTTCGCCTCGCCGGCCCGCCGCCTGCATCTGGACGACGAGAAGACCTGTGCGGATTCCATCGCCCGCTTCCTGCGCGGGACCGGCGCGGACATCATCTGCCTGCAGGAATTCCATATCCAGAACCCCAAGCAGCTCAAGTCCTGGCTGGCCAGCCATTTCAAGGACTATGATGCTGAATATTACGTGTTTACGGACAAACGGGGCTGCTACGGCAATGTGACCCTCAGCCGCTTCCCGATCCGGGACAAGGGCAAGCTGGAGTTCGGCAAGAGCACCAACCTCGCCCTCTACAGCGAATATGAGGTCAGCGGCCGCCGCCTGCGGGTCTATAACTGCCATTTCCAGAGCTACAGCCTGTCCCTGTCGAAGCTGGCGCATCGCTTGCAAGGGGACACGAAGAATGCCATCAAGGACACCGAAACGAAGATGAAAACCTCGATCGAGCGGCGTCCCGGGCAGGTGGAGGCCGTCCTGCGCGATATCGAGCAGGCGCCGGTCACCTCGCTGATCGTCGGCGATTTCAACGATACGCCCCTCTCCTATACCTATTGGCGGCTGACCCGCGCCCATCGCGACAGCTTCATCGGCGGGGGCAGGGGATTCGGGGCCACCTTTACCCGGCTCCGGCCTTTGCTGCGCATAGATTATATTTTATATCCGTCTGAATATCAAGTGCTTTCGCATGAAGTGATGCATGTCCGGTATTCCGACCATTATCCGGTCCAAGCCATTTTGCAATGATGAACAATCCGATTGATACGACCATGGCCGAGGCGCTGCGCATCCTGCGCAGTGGCGGCGTAATCCTTTATCCGACCGACACCGTATGGGGCATAGGCTGCGATGCGACCGATCCGGCCGCCGTGGCACGGGTCTATGAAATCAAACGTCGGGCCGACAGCAAGGCCCTGGTCCTGCTGGCCGACAGCCTGGACATGGTGGCCAAGTATGTCCATGAGATTCCCGATGCCGCCATCCAGCTGGTGGAGGTGAACGATGTCCCGATGACGGTGATTTATCCCGGCGCCTATGTGGGCAAAACGCCCGCTCCCGGCGAGAAGGCCGTGGCGGACCGCCATTTCCTGGCCTACAATGCCGTGGCGGAAGACGGTTCCGTGGGAATCCGGATCCCGATGATGGAATTCTGCCGCAACCTGGTGTATAAGCTGGGCCGGCCCCTCGTTTCGACGTCGGCCAATATTTCCGGCGAGCCTACGCCCAAGCAGTTCAAGGAGATTCCCCAGGAAATCGTGGATGCCGTGGATTATGTGGTGAATCCGCGTTTGGAGCGGGAATCCACCGGCGTTTCCAGCCAGATCCTGAAGGTGGGTCTGCGGGGCGAGATCGAGATTATCCGCAAATAGCCTACAGGAAGTGCAGATAGACGGCCTCGGCTGCGGTCAGGGCCGCGGTCTCGGTGCGCAGTCTGGACGGCCCGAGGTGGATGGGCAGGCAGCCTTTTTCCAGGGCCAGCCGGGCTTCTTCCGGCGAAAAATCCCCTTCCGGTCCGATGAGGACCGTAATCTGCGGCAGCGCCTCATCTGAAGTGACGCTGCGCTGCTCGTCGTCTGCGGTGTAGGCGCGGGTCCCTCCCGTGGCGGGGAAATGCTCCTGCAGGGCCGCGCGGATGGATGTCCGCAGGGTCTCGCCCTCGAAGCAATAGGCGATGAGGCGAAGGCCTTCGGCGGGGCTTTTCGTGAGGAAGTCCTTGACGCTCAGGGGCTCCGTGATTTCCGGCACGGCGGCTTTGAGGGACTGCTTGGCGGCGGCCAGGGCAATCTTCCGGGCCCGGTCGCTCTTGTAAATCCGCCGTTCGGACCGCTCTCCGATGAGGGGGATGATCCGGTCCACACCCACCTCCGTCGCTTTCTCGACCAGCCATTCGAAGCGGTCGTTGTTCTTGGTGGGGCAGCAGGCGAGGGTCAGCCGGTAGGGATGGTCGCCCCAGCGGGGGAAGCGTTCCTCCACCTCGGCCACCGCCTTTTTGGGGCTGTCGTCCACCAGACGGCAGCGGGCCATCGTCCCCAGACCGTCGATCACGTGGATTTCGTCGCCGCAGCGATGGCGCAGCACGCGGATGCAGTGGCCGCTTTCCGCGTCGTCCAGCACCGCGGTGTTTCCGCTGAATATGCCGTAAAAGAGTTCCATGCGTCTTTGTATTGCGGGTCCACCGACCCGCCGCAAATATCGCGAAAAATTTGCAAATATCAGCCATCCGGGGTAACTTTGCCCTATGTTTATCGGATTGATATCGGATACGCACGGCGTTTTCAGCGACGAGTTCCGGGAGTTCCTTTCTCCCGTGGACGAGATTTGGCATGCCGGGGATTTCGGCGGCGGCATCGACTTCGTCCACCAGATTTCCGCGTTCAAGCCCCTGGTCGGGGTATATGGCAACTGCGATGCCCAGGAAATCCGCTTCGAGTGCCCCCTGGTCCAGCTGTGGAACTGTGAGGGCGCCAAGGTGCTGATGACCCATATCGGGGGTTATCCCGGGCATTATCCCATCAATATCGCGGCCATGCTGGACCGTCACCGCCCCGACATCTTCGTCTGCGGCCATTCGCACATCCTCCGGGTGATGAACGACCCCCGTTACGGGCTGCTGGCGCTCAATCCGGGAGCCGCCGGACTGCAGGGCTGGCAGGTCTTCCGCACCGCTTTGCGCTTTCATATTTCAGAAGGCAAAGTCCGTGATATGGAGGTGTTTAAGCTTCCGCGATAGGCCTTTTCTAAAATTTTAGTAAAAAATTCTTTGATATTTCCCCAAAGTGCAGTAATTTTGCGTCTTGGAAAATAAGACACGATTAAATACAAAGCTTATGAAAAAGATTTTTATGTCTGTAGCAGTTGTTGCGATGATGATCGCCGCTGCTTCTTGCACTTGCTCCAACAAGAAAGCTGAGGAAGGCAAGGAAGAATGCAAGGAATGCACCGAGTCCTGCGAGAAGGCCGAGGCCAAGAGCGCTGCCGAGGAAGTGAAGGACGCTGCCGTCCAGGCCGCCGAGGAAGTGAAGGACGCCGCCGTCGAAGCTGCCAAGGATAAGGCTGTCGAGTCCATCGAGAACGCCGCTGAGGCTGCCAAGGACGCGATCAAGAAGTAATTCCTGCGCAATCGACGAAGAAGGGAAGACGGACCCGCGGGTCTGTCTTCCCTTCTTCATTTATTGTGAGTGCCGTTACAGCCCGAAGGCTTTGCGGATCTCGGGGACGGCGTCGAGCTTCTCCCAGCCGAAGAACTGCACGGTGCGCTCCTGGGGGCGACCGTCGCGGATGAGTTTCATCCGGCGGGTGTAGGGCTTGCGGCCGAAATGGCCGTAGGAAGCCGTCGGCTCGTAGATGGGGTTCTCCAGCGCGAACTTGCGGATGATGCTGGCCGGACGCAGGTCGAACAGGGCCGGGATACGGGCGGCTATCTCGCTGTCCGACAGTCCTTTATGCGCGGTTCCATAGGTCTCGACGAAGATGCTGACCGGCTGGGCGACCCCGATGGCGTAGGCCACCTGGACCAGCATTTCCTCGGCCACGCCGGCCGCGACCATGTTCTTGGCGATGTACCGGGCGGCATACGCCGCGCTGCGGTCCACTTTGGAAGGGTCTTTGCCGGAGAAGGCGCCGCCGCCATGGGCTCCCTTGCCGCCGTAGGTATCGACGATGATCTTGCGGCCGGTCAGGCCGGTGTCGCCGTGCGGCCCGCCGATGACGAATTTGCCGGTCGGGTTCACATGCAGGATGAAATGGTCGTCGAACAGCGCGGCGGTCTCGGCAGGAAGCTGCTCGATTACCTTGGGAATCAGGATGTTGCGCACGTCGGATTCAATCTTGTCGTGCATGGCCTCGTCCACGCGGCGCTGGCCGAACTGCTCCACGGCCTCGGTGTAGCTCATCTTGCCGAAACATTCGGCCGTGAACTCGTCATGCTGGGTGGAGACGACGATGGTATGGACCCGGACGGGACGGCGTGTCTGTCCGTCATATTCGATGGTGAACTGGGATTTGCTGTCCGGCCGCAGGTAGGGCATGACCTCGGGGGAGTGCTTGCGGATGTCCGCCAGTACCCGCAGGGTCAGGTGCGACAGGGCGAGGGGGAGCGGCATGTAGTCTTCGGTGTCGCGGCAGGCATAGCCGAACATCATGCCCTGGTCGCCGGCGCCCTGGTTGTCGGCGTCTTCGCGGACGACGCCGCGGTTGATGTCCTGGCTCTGTTCGTGGATGGCGGACAGCACGCCGCAGGAGTTGCCGTCGAACATATACTCGGCCCGGTTGTAGCCGATGCCGTTGATGACCCGGCGGACGACCTGCTGGATATCCACATAAGCATCGTCCGAGCGGACTTCGCCGCCCACGACAGTCAGTCCGGTGGAACAGAAGGTCTCACAGGCCACCTTGGCCTTGGCGTCCTGGCGCAGGAATTCGTCCAGGATGGCGTCTGAAATCTGGTCGGCCACCTTGTCCGGGTGGCCTTCGGAAACGGATTCTGAAGTAAACAGGTAGTTCATTTCTTTTAGCATTTTTTACTGTGGTTGCAAGCAGCGGTCCCGGACGGAAGCCGGTTCCTCAAATCTCTCCACATGGTTAACATATCCTTTCCGGTAAGGGTAAAGGACTACAAAGTTAGGGACAATCTGTCGGATTGCCAAAAAAATCTGCATGATGTGCTACTTTTTTTTACTGAAACGATTTTTATTTTTAAGGTTTGTCAGATTATATTATATTTGCGGAACAAAATCATCATTACCCTATCAATGAAACATTCGATTAAGCTTGTCATTCTCGCCGTCCTTTCGATGATAGCGGGAACTGTCGCCTATGCTCAGGTGACGACTTCTACCCTTGCTGGCCGCATCACCGATGCGGAAGGCCCTGTGGCCGGAGCACCCGTCATTGCGACCCACGTGCCCTCTGGTTCCAACTACTACACGGTGACAGATGCCGACGGTAACTACCGGATCAATGCCGTTACCCCTGGCGGCCCTTACACCGTTACTGTGGAGATGCTCGGCTACCGCAAGGTAGAAAACACGGGCGTGTATGCCACCCTGGGTGACATCGTTACCGTCAATGCCATCCTTGAGGTGGAAAGCATGGGCCTCGAAGCGGCGGTCTTCACCGCGGAGGGCAGCAACAACACCAGCATGACCCGTCCCGGTGCCGGTACGGCCATCAGCCAGCGGACCATGCAGACGCTCCCGACGTCCAGCCGTGCGCTGAACGATGTCCTGAAGCTCACCCCGCAGGCGGTCGTGACCTCCAACGGTCTGGCGATCGGCGGCGGTAACTACCGTTCCTCTTATGTGACGGTCGATGGTGCTGCGTTCAACAACGCCTTCGGTATCGGTCAGAACCTGCCTGCAGGCGGCGCCCCGATCTCCATGGACGCCATTGAGCAGATGAGCGTCAACGTCACGCCTTTCGATGTCCGCCAGTCCGGTTTCACCGGCGGTTCCATCAACGCCGTGACCAAGAGCGGTTCCAACGAATGGCACGCTTCCGTCTATAACTATTACAAGAGCAACTATGTCACCGGTTACAAGGTGGCCGGCGAAGACATCAACAAGACTGACTATCTCGACAATACCACCGGTATCACGATCGGCGGTCCCATCGTGAAGAACAAGCTCTTCTTCTTCGTCAACTTCGAATACTCCCTGGACAACACCCCGGGTTCCAACGTACATGTCCGCGGCAGCGACAGCGACGCCTTCGATCCGCTGAACAAGAGCGTCAGCCGTCCGACCGCAGCCTTCATGGACGAGGTCAAGGATTATCTGAAAACTACCTATAACTACGATCCCGGCCGCTATCAGGATTATTCCCTGAGCACCCCCGACTGGAAGGTGATGGCCCGTATCGACTGGAACATCAACGACAACCACAAGTTCAACATCCGGTACTCCCAGACGATGAACAAGTATTCGTCCTCTCCGTCCAGCTCCGTCAACCCGATCAACCCGAACCCGTATGACAGAGACAACTACGGTCGTACCTCCATCTTCGCCCAGTATTTCGAGAGCAGCCGTTTCTTCCAGGAGCAGAACTTCATGTCCCTGGCCGGTGAGCTCAACTCCCGCTTCCTGGACGGCAAGGTGACCAACCTCTTCCGTGTCACCTGGTCCCACCAGAACGAGCCCCGCAGCTTCGTCGGCGACAACTTCCCGACCGTGGATATCCTTCAGTATACCTCCGTCGATGCCAGCGGCAAGACCCTTGACGATCCCGTCCCTGCCGTCCTGACCTCCTTCGGTCCGGATCCCTTCACTTACGGCAACCTCCGCGACGTCCACACCATCGTGGCGACTGACGAAGTCGGCGTCCGCTTCGGTATCCACAACGTGACCGCCGGTCTGCAGTTCGAGTGGAACGACACCAAGAACGGTTATATGCAGGGTGGCCTCGGCTACTATGTATATGAGAGCTGGGATGCTTTCAAGGCTGCCGGCGTGCCCGCCGCCTTCGCCATCACCCACGCCAACCGCGACGACCTCAAGCAGGTTTATCCTTCCTTCCAGTATATGCAGGCTTCCTGGTACTTCCAGGATGAGGTTTCCTTCAGCGACCGCTTCAAACTGACCGCCGGTCTGCGTTTCGAGCTCCCGATCTATCCGACCATCGCCGGTAACGAGAACAAGGAATTCACCAGCCTCGCCACCAAGGGAACCACCCTCTATGGTCTCAAGACTTCCGACATGCCGTCCTCCGTCCCGACCATCTCCCCGCGTATCGGCTTCAACTGGGATGTCTTCGGCAACCGTGTCGCCGTCCTGCGTGGTGGTGCCGGTATCTACACCGGTCGTATCCCCTTCGTGTGGATCGTATCCGCCGCCGGCAACAGCAACTGCATGCAGGCCCAGTTCATCGATCCTGACGGAACCAACGCGATGACCCCCGGCTTCTCCAAAGACCTGAATTCCATCCTGACCGACCTCTATGGCGGCACCTTCAAGGCCCAGGATCTCCCGGCTCCTACCGGTACCACCATCCTGGCTCAGGACCTGATGATGCCTACGACCCTGAAGACCTCCCTGGCAGCTGACTTCCGTCTCCCTGGAGGCATCCTCGCTTCCATCGAAGGAATCTACAACAAGGACCTCGTCGGCGTCTATGTCGATAAGCTGGGTCAGAAAGAGACCGGCGAGAAAGTGTGGGGTGGCGAACCCAGCGCCCGTCCTGTCGTGACCGGCGAGGGCATCAAGAACTCCACCGGCGGCAAGGTCAATCCGTACTACATCTACAATGTCGGTGACATCAGCAAGCTCGGTCATTATTACTCCGTGACCGCCAAACTCCAGAAGGACTTCGGCTTCGGCCTCTCCCTCATGGCGGCCTACACCCGCAGTGGCAGCAAGACCCTCTCCGACGGTATCGGCGACCAGATTTCCTCCGCTTACAACACGATGACCTACAACGTGAACGGCAGCCACACCCCTGAACTCGGCTACGGTACCTATGTGTCCCCGAACCGTGTCATCGCGAACATCGGCTACCGCATCCCGGAAGGCCGCTTCCTGGCCACCAACCTCGGTGTGTTCTACGAAGGCTTCAATCTGGGTTACATCGGCAACTACTCCTACACCCGCTATTCCTACACGGTGGCAGAGAAGTCCGGCAAGAACTACAACTCCCTGACCGGTGACGGCGGCGCCATCAGCCTGACCTACATCCCGACCGATGACGACCTCGCGAAGATGGACTTCGCCAGCGATGACAACAAGGCTGAGTTCAAGTCCTTCCTCGAAAGCGACAAGTACCTCAGCGCCCATCGCGGTGAGTACAGCCAGCGCGGCGCCCTGGTGATGCCTTGGGTCAACCGCATCAATGTCAAGGTCGCCCAGGATTTCATGTTCTACATCGGCAAGAAGGTCCATACCTTTACCCTCGGTGTGGATATCAACAACGTCGGCAACCTGATCAACAGCAACTGGGGCGTTCCCAAGCAGCTCAGCTCCGACCGTATCCTGGTCGTCGAAGGCGACAAATATACCTTCTCCCAGCCTTCCTGGAGACCTTACAAGAACACCTTCTCCACCTGGAACATGCTGATCACCGCCCGTTACAGCTTCTAATCTGAACGAGCGCTTCCCAATACCGAAAGCCCGGCCGCAGAAAGGCCGGACTTTTTTTGCTTAAAAACAGGAAGGAAAATGCAGGGAAAATGGCTAATTATTGCTATATTTGCACGATTGGGTGGGAATCCGTCAGGCTAAGGACGGCGACCCCTGCAAGAAACATCAACAAAAACCAGCAATAATGAAATTCAGAACCTTTTTCATCTCCCTTCTGGCAGTGCTTGCCGCACTGACGGCCTGTCAGCAGGAACGGGGGAACTATGGAATTCCGTCCATCAAGTTCGGACAGGAATCCCTGACTTTCACCCAGGACGGCGGTGCCGCGAAAATCAATGTCACCGTGACCCGTGACTGGACGGCTTCCACCGACGCCGACTGGCTCGGCATCGGCCGTACGGCGGGCACCGCATCCGAAAAACCGCAGGAGATCGAGATTTCCGTCCTGCCCAATGGGGAATACAACCGTTCCGCGACCGTGACCTTCGTCGTGGGCAAGAAACTCATTACCAAGGCTTTCACCATTTACCAGGAAGGCCCCGAAGGCGAGGCGCCCATCACGGGCCCGTACTATGAGTACAGCCTCAAGACCGCGGGACAGGGCGACTACACCATCGAGGACAAGACCCTTCCCGAAGGCCTTTCCGCCGTCTGGACTTTCGACTCCAAGTACGGTATGAAGGCCACCGCTTATGCAGGCGGCACCAACTATGCCTCTGAAAGCTGGCTGGTCACCCCGGAGATTACCCTCTCCGACACCGAAGCCAACTATGTTTCCTTCACCCATGCCGGACAGTACTTCGGCAAGATCAAGGAAGAGGCGACCTTCTGGATTTCCGAGGCCGGCACAAAGGCGCAGGAGGAATGGATCCAGCTGGAAGTCCCGGTCTATCCGACCAGCTGGACCTTCGTCAACTCCGGCGACATCGATATTTCCGCCTATCGCGGCAAGACCGTCCGTTTCGCCTTTGTTTACAAGTCCACGGCCAGTAAGGCTGGTACCTGGGAAGTCGATGCCCTGACCGTCTCCACCACCCGCAGCGGTGAGGAGCCCGGCGGCAGCGACGATCCGACCCCGGCTGAGGGCGTAATCTACAGCGACAATTTCGACAAGGAGGCCGCCACGCAGACCTACGGCAGCGGTTCCAGCTGGCCGTATGCCGACCAGTTCGAGAACTGGCAGAACCCGAAGGGTACCGGCGCAGCCAATGTCAGCTATGAATTCGCCGGCATCTCCATCCGCGCGAACAGCCCTTCCGACGGCAATTATTCCATCTATGCCGGTTCCGGCACCAACAACCTGTTCTTCGGCGCGAACAACCATTTCCAGGTGCGTAACATCACCCTGGGCGGCGCGACGAACCTGTCCCTGACCTTCGGCAGCGAGAAATATACCCAGGCTGACTCCAAGTTCAGCAAGGATGAATTCAAGGTCTATGTGAGCAACACGGCCGAAGGCGCCTCCTGGGTGTCCCTCGACTATGACTTCGCCCAGGGCGGTCTGCCCGAGGGCAAGTGGGACCTGGCTACAGCGAAATTCTCCGTGCCTTCCGGTACTTCCAAGCTCTATATCTACATCACGGCTTCCGTCGCCAGCGCCTATCGTCTGGACGACCTGACCCTGAGCGCCGCCGATGCGGCCGGTGCGGCTGTCGATTTCAGCAAGGGTGTCGATCTGGGTACCCAGGGCGGCGGTGCGGACCAGAGCGAGGATCCCGAGGTCTCCCAGGACCCGGCTCCGGCAGGAACCGTCTATGCGAACAACTTCGACAAGGAAGTCGCCAAGAATACCTATGGAAGCGGCTCCAGCTGGCCGTATCTGGACCAGTTCGAAGGTTGGAAGAACGAGCAGGGTAGCGGCGCAGGCAATGTCAGCTACGAGTTCAAGGCTATGTCCGCCCGTGCCAACAGCCAGTCCAACAGCCAGTATTCCCTGTATGCCGGCTCCGGCAGCAACAACCTCTTCTTCGGCAACGGCGCCTACTTCTTCATCAAGAACATCACGCTGGACGGCGCGCAGGCCTTTGCCCTGAGCTTCGGCAGCGAGAAATATACCCAGGCTGACTCCAAGTTCAGCAAGGATGAATTCAAGGTCTATGTCAGCAACACCGGTTCCGGTGCCAGCTGGGTAAGCCTGGATTATACCTTCGCCGCCGGCACCATGCCGGAAGGCAAGTGGGATCTGGCTACTTCCCATTTCACCGTTCCGCAGGGTACCCAGTCCCTGTATATCTACGTCACCGCTTCCGTGGCCAGCGCTTACCGCCTGGATGACCTGACGCTGGTCAGCGAGACGGCTTCGGCGACCGCCCAGTCCGTGGACTTCGGCCGCGGTGTGGATCTCGGCACCCAGGGCAGCACCCCGGGTGGCGACAATTCCCAGGACCCGCAGCCTCAGCCGGGTAACGCAATCGTTGCCACGGTCGCGGATTTCCTGGCAGCGCCCGAATCCTCTACCCAGCTTTATCAGCTGACCGGTACGATTGGCGGCAGCATCAATACGACCTACGGCAACTTCGACCTGACCGACGCCACAGGTACCGTGTATGTCTATGGCATGACGGCTACGAACCTGGGATACGGTGCGACCAATGACAAGAGTTACGCCAGTCTCGGCCTGCAGGCCGGCGATGTCATCACCCTCATCGGCTATCGCGGCTCTTACACGTCGAACAGCGGTGTCAAGAAGGATGAAGTCGTGTATGCTTACTTTGTATCGAAAGCCCAGGGCGGCGGCGACAATTCCCAGGATCCTTCCGAGGATGTTTCCACGGACCCTTCCGAGGATGCTTCCGTGGACCCTGTAGAGGGTATGACAATCCCGGTCACCGTGCTGGCCGAGATGAACCAGTGGCAGGACAACGCCCAGATTTCGGAGTTCGAATATCAGGGTTATACCTTCGTCATTGATGGCAGCGCCAGCCAGACCAAACCTATCTATAAGATTAACGGGAGCACCCAGGAAGAAGATATCCGTATGTATGCCAATGGCAAGATTACGGTGAAGGCTCCGGCCGGACAGATTATGACCGGCATCGCCTTTACCCTGTCGGGCAAAGGTCTGGAGCAAACGGCCACCATTACGGCTTCCGCCGGCACGGTAGCCGCGCAGAAGAAGGGTGACACAGTCATTACCTGGAACGGTCAGGCCCAGGAAGTTACTTTTACGGTAGGTGCTTCCAACGACTTCGGCTCCAATGCGAGCAAAACTTCCGGACAGTTCTGCTTCAAGCAGATAAATATCCAGTAAATTGAAGCTGCGCAGCCACATATTCGCGGTCCTGGCAGCGGCGCTCGTCGTGCTGCTGCCGGTTGCCGTGTCCTGCTCCGGACTGGGCATCGAAGAGGTGGCCCAGACGCCTGAACTGTCGTTCAAGCGCAACCCGGAGGCCCGGGAAGGCGGCAGCCAGTTCATCAGCGTGTCGGCTTCGACATCCTGGACCCTGAGCGTCACCTTCAACGGGACACAGAAGGACTGGCTGACCATCACCCCGCTCTCCGGAGAGGGAAGCACCGCGAGCGTCATGCTCAAGTGCACCCCGAACGAGTCCGAGTTCACCCGCAAGGCCGTCATCACCATCCGCTCCGGCGGAAAGATGAGCAATTACACCTTCACCCAGAACGGTCCCGCCTCCGATTCCCCGGTGGACGGGCACGGCGACGACAGTCAGGGCGACGACGACAACCCCGGCCCGGACACGCCGCAGACCCGGCAGCCCTCCGGCTGGCTGGAGCTTCCGCAGGCGGACCTGGGCGACAACTATGCCTTCTTCACGCATTACATGACCGTGACCGGCGTGCGCAAGCGCAATTATTCCTTCTATTGGAGCAAGTCCGACATGCTGTCCATCTGGGTGGCCTACCCGATGAACCGCAGCCTGATCGGCTCCGGGGCCCGGCCCAATCCGGAGCCCTGGGCCATGGATCCGCTGCTCAAGCAGGCCGGCATCACCCAGCCGGATGTCACCGGGACCTTCAAGCCTTCTGGCGTCTATGGCCGGGGGCACCAGATTGCGTCCGCCGACCGTTATGTCGGCGACGGCAATGCGCAGACCTACTATTCTTCGAACATGACGCCCCAGATCCATGAATTCAACGGACTGATCTGGGCTGCGCTCGAAGGCCGGATCCGCGACTGGTCCAAGCTGGCCGGGACGGATACCTGCTACGTGGTGACGGGCTGCGTCGTCAAGGGCTCCACGGCGACGGTGACCAGCAATGGCAACGGCGTCAAGGTCAAGGTCCCGACGGCCTACTACAAGGCGGTCATCCGCCATGCCCTGGCCCCGACGGTCGGCTATGGCGGCTACAGCGGCCTGGCCATCATCCTGGACCACAAGGACTACGGCGACGTTTCCCCGTCCAAGGATATGTTCTGCTCCATCGACGAGCTGGAAAAACGGCTCGGCATCGACCTCTTCGCCAACCTTCCCGACGCCTTGGGGCAGGACCTGGCAGACAAGATCGAGGCGGAGGATCCGAAGAATCCGACCGCTTCCCTGAACTTATGGTGGTAAATATAAGGAAATGAAACAGTTAGTATCTATTTTGCTGCTTCTCGCCCTCGCGGCTCCGCTGTCCTGGGCGGGCCCTGGAAGAAGTTATGTCATCGGGTTCTACAACCTCGAGAACCTCTTCGACACCTACCACGACGACGGCAAGAACGATTATGAATACCTTCCCGACGGCGCCAATGAATGGACGGAAGCCAAGTATGAGAAAAAGCTCCATAACATGGCCAAGGTCATCCGGGCGATGAAGGATGAGAACAAAGTCTGGCATACCATCCTGGGTGTCAGCGAAATCGAGAACCGCCATGTGCTGGAAGACCTGGTCGCCCAGCCGGAAATCGCCGACGCCAACTTCCAGATCGTCCATTACGACGGCCCCGACCGTCGTGGCGTGGATGTGGCGTTGCTGTACCGTCCGGACCAGTTCCAGGTCCTGGAGAGCCGTTCCATCCCTTATACCTTCGACAGCGACGAGATCGAATTCGACATGGACGAGGAATCTCAGGAGAATTTCCGTACGCGTGACATCCTCATGGTCCGCGGCCTGCTGAACGGCGAGATGTTTGCCTTCTTCGTGGCCCACCTGCCTTCCCGTATCGGCGGCAAGGGCATGGACCTGCGCAGCCGCGGCGGGGAGATTATGTATGAGGCTTCCTGCGAGCTGATGGAGGAATATCCCGGCATCAAGATCGTGGCGATGGGCGATATGAACGACAACCCGACCGACCCTTCGATGGCCGTCTATATGCATGGCAAGGAGTTTATCGAGGACGTGGGTCCCGGAGATTTCTTCTCCCCCTTCGTGTCCATGCTCCATGCCGGATACGGCTCCCTGGCCTACCGTGGCGAATGGAATATCTATGATATCCTCATCGTGAACGAACATGTCGCCAAGGCCCCGGCCGGCACCCTGCGGATCATCCCAATCGTGAAGAACAAGTTCTATGGCCGCGTGTTCAAGAAGCCCTTCATGGTCCAGGACGAAGGCCAGTACAAAGACCAGCCGAAGCGTACCTTCTCCAACGGTACCTTCATCAATGGATACAGCGACCATTTCCCGACGTATATCGTCGTCAGCAACAAGTAAAAAACACCTATAAATATGTCAAGAAAACTTACGCTTGCGCTTGCCGCCTTCCTCTGCTCCCTGAGCCTCCTGGCCCAGGAATATACCGGCGGAGTGAAGGGTACGGTAGTGAATCGTGCCGACAGGGAACCTGTCGCGGGCGCTACCCTGACCCTCTACCAGGGGGCCGTGGTGGTAGCGACCGCCCAGGCCGACGAGGCCGGCAATTTCCTCATCGAAAACCTTCAGGACGGACTCTATGACCTGGTCCTGGAAGCCCCGGAATTCCTCCAGACCCGGGTCAACGTCACGGTCGTTGACGGCTATGTCAAGAACATGTTCAAACTGTCCATGTCCCAGGCCAAGATGAGCTCCCAGGAGGACGCCGACGACCTGGCCGAATTCGACCCGGACGGTGGCGGATACAACGACAATCCGACCGTCCTCTTCGGGCAGAACGACGTGTTCAGCAATATCGCGGGCTACAATTTCAGCAGCGTCCGTTTCCGCGTGCGCGGCCTGGCCAATGAGAGCCAGGAGGTCTATCTGGCCGGCGTCAAGATGAACGACGCCCTCACCGGATACGGTCCCTTCTCCCTGTGGAGCGGCCTGAACGAGGCGACGCGTACGAAGATGAGCACCAGCGGCGCCGAATCCTCCGACTATGCCGTCGGCGGCGTGAACGGCGTGACCAACATCCCCGGTACCGCCTCCTATGTCCGCAAGGGCCTGCGGGGCAGCGTCCTGACGAACAGCGCCCTCTACCGGCTGCGTCTGATGCTCTCCTACGGTTCCGGTCCCCTGGACAACGGTTGGTCCTACGCCTTCAACGTCTCGACCCGTCTGGGTGGAAATGACTGGATCAGAGGTGTTTACTACCGTTCCTTCGCCTACTACGGTTCCGTTGAGAAGAAGTTTGACGATACCCACAAGCTGAGCGCCATCTTCATGGCGGCTCCCGGCCAGAGGGGTGCGCAGATGGCGGCCACCCAGGAGGTCTATGACCTGATGGGCGACAACCTCTACAACCCGAACTGGGGTTATCAGAACGGCCGCGTCCGCAATGCCCGCGTCCGCAAGACCCATGAGCCGATCGCCGTGCTGAAGTATGACTATACGCCGACCGAGCGTTTCAGCGCCAGCGCCACGCTGCTCTACCGTTTCGGCAAGAACGGCTACACGGCCCTGGACTGGAACGATGCCGCCGACCCGAAGCCGGATTACTATCGCAACCTGCCGAGCTATTTCCAGTTCGACAACGAGGACCTGCAGCGTTACAGCGAGATCAAGGCCGCCTGGGTCGATGATTCCTGGCGGGTGATGCGCGATCCCTCCATCACGCAGATCAACTGGGACCGTCTGTACAATGTCAACCGGAACAACCGCGACGCCTATGGCAAGGCCCGTTCCAAGTATATCCAGGAAGAGCGCCGCGTCGATCAGCGCGACCTGAACTTCGCCGCTTCCTTGAAATGGCGTCCGAAGGACTGGTTCACCATGAACGCCGGATTCAACGCCCGCATTAACCGGACGGAGAACTACAAGATCGTCGCCGACCTGCTCGGTGGTGATTACTACCTGAATACCAATAACTTCGCCGAGCGTGACTTCGCTTCCCTCGAAGCCCGTTACCAGTACGACCTCGATTACTATTTCGCCAACGGCAAGGCCCAGGTCCTGTCCGTCGGGGACAAATACGGCTACGATTACCTGGCCCAGATCCGCAACTACGGCCTGTGGGCCAACGGACGCTTCGCCGTCGGCCGCTTCAGCGCCACCCTCGCCGGAAAGCTCGGTTATACCCGCTTCTGGAGGGACGGTCTGATGCGCAACGGCCTCTTTGCCGGCACCTGGCCCAGCGGCGGCGAGATCATCGATCCCGCTTCCGGGACGAACCTCACCTCCTATGACGCCAAGACCGGCGAGCCGATCTCTTCCTACGGCAAGTCCCGCAAGGTCAATTTCCTGACCTATGCCCTGAAGGCCAATGCGGAATACCTGATCGGCGGCCACTCCCGCATCTATGCGAATGTCGCCTACCTGACTGACGCCCCGTCGTTCAACAAATCCTTCATCTCCCCGCGTACGCGCAACACCCTGATGAACGGACTGACGACGAGCAAGACCTTCTCCACCGACCTCAACTACCAGCTCTCCACGGGCGGCTTCAACGTGCGCGCGACCTTGTACTATACCACGATCAACGACCAGTCCGACGTGATGAGCGTCTATGACGACCTCCAGAACGCATTCACGAATTTCGCCCTCACGAACATCGACCAGCGGAACATGGGTGTCGAGCTCGGCTTCAAGGTGCCTACCGGCCTGTCGGGCCTGTCCTTGCAGGGCGTCCTCGCCTGGGGTGAATACATCTATACCTCCACGCCGCGTCTGACCCAAACCGTGGACAACAGCTCCAACATCGTGCTGGAGGATGAAATCGTCCCGTACTGGAAGAGCCACCCGGTGTATATGACCAACGAAGAAGGCCGCTACTGGCTGGATGAGCAGGGCAACTACATCTTCGACCACCACCAGAAGCACTACATCCCGGGTACCCCGCAGCTGGCTGCCAGCCTCGGCCTCGCCTGGAACCACAATTACTGGTTCCTGGAGCTGAACGGGGACTATTTCTCCAACTCCTACCTGGCGATGAACCCGCTCTTCCGCATGGATGTCGTTTCCGCCGGTGCCGACGGTGTCGTTACCCCGGACGAGGTGGACTACATGGCCGCCCAGGAGAAATTCGCCCCCTGCTTCCTGCTGAACGCCAGCGTGGGCAAGTCCTGGTATATCCAGCGCAAGTACCAGCTGGGCTTCTCGCTCAATATGAAGAACCTGCTGAACAACAAGAATGTCAAGACCGGCGGCTTCGAGCAGAACCGTATCGTGGACAACACCCAGGATGAGGTCCGCTTCTACAAGTTCGATCCGAAGTACTTCTATATGAGCGGTTTCAATTATATGTTGAACATTTATTTCAGATTCTAGGGCTATGAGAAAATCGATCATCAGCATGTTGGCCGTCGCGGCGGCCCTGGTATCCTGCCAGGAATGGCAGCCTGTCTTCACGGGCACGTATCCCTCGCCCCAGGATTATGAGAAGGTGACGCTGGAGCCGACGATGACCCTCGGCGAGCTCGCGGCCATGTACCAGCACGGCAGCCCGATTACCTTCGATTACGAGCAGGACATCATCGTGGGCGGCAAGATTTCTTCTTCCGACGAGACCGGAAACTTCTACAAGAGTTTCTATATCCAGGATGAGACCGGCGGCATGGAAATCAAAATGGGCAAGACCAGCCTGTATGCCGACTATAAGGAGGGCCAAATGATTTATGTCAAGCTTCCCGGCCTGACGGTTGGCGAGTACGGCTTCAAGGTCCTCAAGAACTATGATGACGGCCCTTCCGGCGGCAGCGGCATGGTCCAGATCGGCTATGTCTATGAGTATCTGCCCGGCACCGAGCCGGAGTACGAGACCTCCTACCTGGATGCGCAAGTCCTCATCAACGAGCACATTATCCGCGGTGAGATCGGTGAAAAGGTGGAGCCCGTCGTGCTGGAAGAGCAGGACCTGCCGAGCCGCACCGCGACGCTCGCGGACTGCCCGGCTATCGGTAAGCTCGTGACCATCAAGGGTTTGACCTATGGGAATGAGATCTTCACCCTGGCCTATGTCAACAGCAACGACAACCACAAGAACTCCTCCAACCGGATCTTCCTCTCCGACCAGACCTACGGCGTGACCACCTGGGCGATGAGCAAGAACAAGTTCATCGAGAACCTGGACAAGGGTCTCTTCGACGCCGTGAACATCGGCAATGCCGGCGACTACAACTACGGCACGGTGGCCGATCCGGAGAACAAAGAAAGCATCCGTACGACGGCGACGGCCGCGACGGTCAGCCAGTATTTCAAGAAGGGAAATACCGACGTAATCATCCGCACCAGCGGCTATGCCAAATTCGCGGACGCGGAGATCCCCAAGGCGGTCCTGGAAGGGAAGGCGACCGTTGACGTGACGGGTGTGATGACCCTCTATCAGGGTGATATCCAGATCGTTGTCAACCGCCTCTCCGACATCGTCGTCAACGAGTAGTCCCTTTCGCACGACAGTATGATTACCTTATTTAAGTTGCTTGGCGCCCTCGCTCTTCTGATCTTCGGTATGAAGATGATGAGCGAGGCGCTCCAGAAAATGACCGGTCCCCAGCTGCGCCATGTGCTGGGGAAAATGACCACCAACCGCTTCATGGGCCTGCTGACGGGTATGTTCGTGACAGTGGCTGTGCAGTCCTCTGCGGCTACGACCGTCATGACCGTGTCCTTTGTCAATGCCGGACTCCTGACCCTGGCGCAGGCGATTTCCGTGGTGATGGGTGCCAATATCGGCACGACCCTCTCCGCGTGGATCATGTCGGCCGGTTTCTCGTTCAACATCACGAACTTCGTCTGGCCGGCCTTCCTGATCGGTATCATCTTGATATCGATGAAGAAGCATCGCTATGTCGGTGATTTCCTCTTCGGCGCGGCCTTCCTCTTCTTCGCCCTGGGTACCTTGAATGCCACGGGGCGCGAAATGGACCTGGCGCACAACCAGGCGGTCGTGGATTTCTTCGGTTCCTTCAACACGGGCAGTTACTGGACGATCCTGCTGTTCCTGCTGATCGGTACCATCCTGACCATCATCGCGCAGTCTTCCGCAGCTCTGATGGCCATCACGATGGTCCTCTGTACCAGCGGCGTACTGCCTATCTATCAAGGACTTGCCCTGGTGATGGGCGAGAATATCGGCACCACCGTAACGGCCAACCTGGCCGCGATGTCGGCCAATACCCAGGCCCGGCGCGCCGCCCTTTCGCACATGTTCTTCAACGTGTTCGGCGTCATCTGGGTGCTCTGCCTCTTCTATCCCTTCGTGGATATGGTCTGCGGCTGGGTCGGCGTCGATCCGCATGCGGAGATGCAGGACCCTACGCGTCTGTCCTTTGCCCTGGCGGCCTTCCATACGGCCTTCAATGTGACCAATACCTTGATACTCATTTGGTTCATACCGCAGATTGAAAAGCTGGTCTGTGCCGTCATCAAGCCCAAGGAGACGGAGGAGGAAGGCTTCCACCTGACCTATATCCAGAGCGGTATCATGAAGACCCCGGAAATCTCTGTGCTCCAGGCCCAGAAGGAAATCGGGCTGTATGCCGAGCAGACCGGGCATATGCTGGATGTCGTCCATGGCATGCTGCATGGGGACACCGAGGAGCTACTCACGCGCGTCAGCAAGATGGAAGACTCCAGCGACAAGATCGAGGCCGAAATCGGCAAGTACCTGGCCCAGGTGAGCGACGCCCACCTCAGCGACAGCACGAAGGCCAAAATCCGTTCGATGCTCCGCCAGATCAACGAGTTGGAAAGTATCGGCGACAGCTGCCTCAGCTTGGCCCGTATCCTGAACCGCATCAAGACCGGCGGCCAGCATTTCAACGAGGAGCAGATCCAGTCCGTGGAGAAACTTTTTGGCATGTTGAAGGAATGTATCGACACGATGAACGCTGTGCTCAAAGACACGAACGCCGAGGTGCATGACTTCCGCCGGACGGTCAAGTATTATTGCGAAGACCTGAAAACGAAGAACATCGCCGAGGTCAACGACCAGAAATATTCCTATGCGCTCGGCACCATTTATGCCGACTTCATCAGCGAATGCCAGAAGTTCTCCGGCTATGTCGAGAACGTCGTGCAGGCTCGTCTGGGCATAGAAAAATAGACGAAACAGGCTGTTAAGCTATCGGCTCATTAAATTAACCTGCATTTATTTAATCCCCTGCATTCCCCCTCCTATATGGCTGAGGGCGGTGCAGGGGATTATTTTTCCCGATGCTTTTACTCCGATTTTGCGATGGCGTTGTCGATTTGTCCCCGATAGACGACGAATTTCTGGTAGAGGTATTCGGTCGTCACATTGAGGAGCATGTTGATGGCCAGGGGGATGTATTCGTTCCAGCCCAGGCTGCCGGCCAGGTAGTGTTCGAGCAGCGTAGTCAGCGGCGTAAAGACGGCGTAGTACAGCGCGATCAGCAGCATGGCCTTCGGCACGTTCGCGGCGCTCCGGAAGGTGAATTTCCGGTTGAGGGTGAAGTTCCACAGGACGCTCAGGACCAAGGCGAGCAGGTAGCATAGCCAGTAGGGCCAGTGGAAGACTTCGTCGAACAGGGCGAAGCTGGCGACTTGGATGATTCCGGCGGAGGCGGAGAACAAAACAAATTTGCCAAAGCGCAAATATTCTTTCAGATCTTTCATATTCAGGTTTTCGTCTTGATGCAAAGTTAGCAAAATGTTCAGAAATTCTAAAATGGAGAAAGATCAGCTACCTCATTTCAAAACCTGTGGCCACCCTCGGCCACATTAGAGGGAGGGGCCCAAACTTGTTTGGGAGGGATGGAGCGAAGCGGAAGGTTTTGAAATGAGGTAGCTGATTTTTCGGAATGTTGAATAAAACCGAAAATGCTGATGGAATTCTGCCGGATATTGTGTATTTTTGCAATGGATATCCGGCTTTCCCGGGTCTTGATTCAATATGAAAGATTTTTCGGCAAGAATTATGGCGGAAGCGTTGACCTTCGACGACGTTCTGCTGGTCCCGGCGTATTCCGAAGTGCTGCCCCGCGAGGTCTCCCTCGCCACACGCTTCTCCCGCCACATCTCCCTCGACCTTCCCTTCGTCTCCGCCGCGATGGACACCGTCACCGAAGCCCCGATGGCCCTGGCGATGGCCCGAGAAGGAGGTATCGGCGTCATCCATAAGAATATGTCCATCGAGGCCCAGGCGGCCCAGGTGCAGACAGTCCATGCGGCCGGCTGCCATGTCGCGGCCGGCGTCGGCATCACCGAAGATATCCTCGACCGGGTAGCCGCCCTGCGTGAAGCCGGGGTCGATGCCGTTGTGCTGGATTCCGCCCATGGCCACTCCCGGGGCGTCCTGGAAGCGCTGGCCAAAATCAAGAAAGCCTATCCGGTGCTGGATGTCGTGGTGGGGAACATCGCTACAGCCGAAGCGGCTCGGGACCTGATTTCCGCCGGCGCCGACGGCCTCAAAGTGGGCATCGGCCCGGGATCCATCTGCACCACCCGCATCGTCGCGGGCGTCGGCGTCCCGCAGCTTACCGCCATTTCCCTGGTCGCCCAAGCCGCTGAAGGAAGCGGCGTACCCGTGATTGCCGACGGCGGACTGCGTTATTCCGGCGATATCGTCAAGGCCCTGGCCGCCGGCGGAGACTGCGTCATGTGCGGCTCCCTGTTCGCCGGCACGGACGAAGCGCCCGGCGACGTGTTCGAAGCCGACGGCCGGTCCTGGAAAGGCTACCGCGGCATGGGCTCCATCGATGCCATGCAGGCCGGTTCGGCCGACCGCTATTTCCAGAAAAACGCCAAGAAACTCGTGCCCGAAGGCGTCGTGGCCCGGACGGCATACAAAGGCTCCGTCTCCGAGGTGATCTACCAGCTGGCCGGCGGCCTCCGCTCCGGCATGGGCTACTGCGGCGCGCCGGATATCCCGGCCCTGCACGAAGCCCGTTTCGTCCGGATCACCGCCAGCGGAGTCACGGAAAACCACCCCCACGACGTCGTCATTGCCAAACAAGCCCCTAACTATCACAGATAATGGAGACCATCATCATCCTCGATTCCGGTTCTCAATATACCCAGCTGATTGCCAGGCGGGTACGCGAGGCGGGTGTCTATTGCGAAATCGTTCCTTTCAGCAAAATGCCGGCCTTGACCCCGGACATCAAAGGCGTCATCCTCTCCGGCAGCCCGGCGTCCGTGAATGACGCCAATGCCCCCAGCATCGCGCTGGAAGCCTTCCGTGGGCAGGTGCCCGTGCTGGGTATCTGCTACGGCGCCCAGTATATGGCCGCCCAGGCCGGTGGAAAGGTCGCCCCGTCCTCCCGTCGGGAATATGGCCGGGCTACCCTGCACAAGGTCGGGGAAGACCCCCTGCTCGTCGGCATGAGCGCCGCTTCGACGGTCTGGATGTCGCACGGGGATACCATTGAGACCTGCCCGGCCGCTTTCCGGATCATCGCCTCGACGGACGATGTCCGCTGCGCCGCGTTCCATGTGGAAGGCGAGCCGGTCTGGGGCATCCAGTTCCATCCCGAGGTGCATCATAGCGAAGAGGGTGCGGTGCTGCTGCGCAATTTCGTCCGCGGCATCTGCGGCTGCACGGGGGATTGGACCGAAGCGAACTTCATCGAATCGACCGTCCGCCAGCTGCGGGAACGCATCGGGAAGGACAAGGTCATCCTGGGACTTTCGGGCGGCGTGGATTCGTCCGTGGCGGCCCTGCTGCTCCAGCGGGCCGTAGGGACGCAGCTGCACTGCATCTTCGTGGATTCCGGTCTGTTGCGGAAAAATGAATTCAACCAGGTGCTGGCCTCTTACGAGGGGATGGGCCTGCAGGTGCGCGGCATCCATGCGGCCGACCGTTTCCTGTCGGACCTGGCCGGTGTCACCGACCCGGAAACCAAGCGGAAAATCATCGGGCGGGATTATGTGGAGGTCTTTCAGGCGGCAGCCCAGGAGATTGACGATGTGAAATGGCTGGCGCAGGGGACCATTTATCCGGATGTGATCGAGTCCACCTCCGTCGGCGGCCCTTCCGTGACCATCAAGAGCCACCACAATGTGGGCGGTCTCCCGAAAGGTGTGAAATTCCAGATTGTAGAGCCGCTACGCCTGTTGTTCAAGGACGAGGTCCGGCGTATCGGCAAGGCCCTCGGTCTGGATCCGGCCATCCTGGGCCGTCATCCTTTCCCGGGCCCGGGTCTGGGCATCCGTGTGCTGGGCGAGGTAACGCCGGAGCGTGTGGCCATCCTGCAGGAGGCGGACGCCATTTTCATCGACGCGCTGAAGGCGCAGGGTTTGTATGACAAGGTGTGGCAGGCCGGCGCTATCTTATTGCCGGTCAAGAGCGTAGGCGTCATGGGAGACGGTCGGACCTATGAGCATTGCATCGCCCTTCGGGCCGTCGGTTCGGTCGATGGCATGACGGCAGACTGGATCCATCTCCCGTATGACTTCCTGGCCGGCGTATCCAGCGATATCATCAACCGTGTCCGCGGCATCAACCGCGTCGTTTACGATATTTCCTCCAAACCGCCGGCAACCATTGAGTGGGAATAGCCCCGGTCAGTGCAGGCCGGCTGTGTGGGTGACGGGCAGGGAGAAGGTGATGCCCTGGCTTTCTTCCGCCAGACCGGCATCCTCATAGATTTTGCGCATCACTTCGTCCCGGATCTCAGTCGGGACGATGATGAAGAGTATCTCCTTGTCAGACTGGATGTTGATGTTGAAGAACTCTTCCGCTTCGGGATTGGCGGTACCGCGGGCGCGGAGAATCGTGCCGCCCTTGGCACCGGCTTTCTTGGCGGATTCCATCACCGTCTGCGCAAAACCTGCGTTGACGATGCAAAAAATCATCTGGTATGCTGTATTATTCATGGGAAATGGTGCGTTTGTCGTTACTGAGAAATCCATAGGAGAGCAGGCCGACGATGCTGGACATGGGCACGGTCACGGCGATGCCGCCGCCATCCTTGACGGAGTCGAACTTTTCGTTCAGCAGCTCCAGTATATCCTTGACCTGGTCTTCCCGGACGATGCTGAAAATGGCGCTCCGGTTCGATTGCTTCAGGCCCAGATAGTCCATGATGGCTTTCGGGGAAGTGCCGCTCGCCTGGGTGATCAGCTGCAGGTTGGCGCCTGTGTTCTGGAGCAGATTGGCAAAATAACTGGCCCGCTTGGCCTTGACGACCATTACCAGGAGCTCCAGCTTTTCCGGAGCGGTATTTTTTACGATATCTGCCATGGTTTATTCGAAATAGATGATTTGCTCGTCGTCTGCCTCCAGGATCCGGCGCAGGGCCTTTCTGCTGCGCACATGACGGTCCACCACGGCGTTGAAGCCCAGGGCCTGGATCGTGATGAGCGGGGTCATGGCCACCATCGACACGATACCGAAGGCCAGGGACAGCACTTCCGCTTCCCCATGCAGGGCCACGCAGGCGCCGATAGCCATGGGCAGGATGAAACTGGACGTCAACGGACCGCTGGCCACGCCGCCGGAGTCGAAGGCGATGGCGGTGTACAGCTTCGGCACGAAGAAGGACAGTCCCAGGGAAATCAGGTAGCCCGGGATCAGGTAGTACAGCAGGGAGAAATCGAAGATGATGCGGATGATGGACAGACAGATGGACACGCCGACGCCGATGGAGAGGGCCGTCATCATCTGCCGGCGGCTCACCTGGCCGTTCGTGATGACTTCCACCTGCTGGTTGAGCACATGCACCGCCGGCTCCGCGAGTACGACGACGAAGCCGATGATGAAGCTGATGCCGATCAGGAGGTTCGGGTTGTATTCCGCCAGGGAAACGCCGATCTTGTAGCCCACCGGCATGAAGCCCACGACGACCGCCGTCAGGAAGACGACCAGGCCGAGGAAGGTAAATACGATGCCGAAGGCAATGGAAATCAGGGTTTTACGCGGAAGTTTCAGGATGGTGAGCTGCAGGATGGTGAAGAAGGCGACGATCAGGGCCAGCGAGACGCCCACCTCGCCCATGGTGTCCAGGATCTTGGCCCAGAGGCCTTCCTCCAGCACTGCTTCCACGCTGTAGTCCGGCAGGTTGTACGACATCGTTCCTTTGGAGAAGATGGACAGCAGCAACACCGCGATGATCGGGCCGATGGAACAGAGGGCGATCAGGCCGAAGCTGTTTTCGTTGGCATGCCGTCCGCCCACGGAGAGGGCGATACCCACGCCGAGGGCCATGATGAACGGTACCGTGATGGGGCCGGTCGTCACGCCGCCCGAGTCGAAGGACATAGGCAGAAGCGCCTCGTTTCCAGAGACATACAGCAGCGCCGCCAGGGAAAACAACACCAGGTAGAAAAACAGCAGCAGCGAGGTCAGGTCGATGCGGAAGACGATTTTCAGCGTAGCCAGCAGGAGGAACAGTCCCACGCCGACGCCCACGGTGGCGATCAGCAGGGTCCCGTTCATGATGGAGCTCACCTGCGACGCCAGGACGCTCAGGTCAGGCTCTGCGACCGTGATGAGCAGGCCCATCAGGAAGCAGACGGCCAGCAGCAGGTTCAATTTCTTGCTCTTCGTTAGACCTTCGCCGATATATTGCCCCATCGGGGTCATGGCCAGGTCGGCGCCCAGGTTGAACAGGGCGATGCCGAGGATCAGCGCCAGCGCGGACAAGCCGAACACCAGCAATTCTTTGCCCGACAGCGAGACGAGCGGGGTCAATGATAAGAGAAATACGATAATCCCCACCGGCAATACGGAGGTGAGGGATTCCTTGGTCTTGTTAAATAATCCTTTCCACATAAGCTGGATTGCCGTTGCGGCCTGAGTCGGGGTACCGTGACTCGAACACGGGACCCTCTGCTCCCAAAGCAGATGCGCTAGCCAACTGCGCCACACCCCGATTTTGATTTAGGCGGACTACAAAGATACGGAGGATTTATGAATAATTCAATATGAATTCATCCCGGGAGGCTTGTTTTTTTGCGGAATTGCTTTTGTTTTCCCAAAAAATGTGTAACTTTGCATTCGCATTTGCAACTGGATGTGGCGCAGTTGGTAGCGCACCTGGTTAGGGACCAGGAGGTCGAAGGTTCAAGTCCTTTCATCCAGACACTTGATAATCAGGCACTTACGAAGATTCGTAAGTGCCTGATTCCGTTTTTCTGCCGTTGACTTTCGAAGGGGCCGGCGTTATTCGAAGATTTCCGGGAAAGGACGGCCGCGCCAGTGGTCCGGAATGTCCAGGCCCAGCATATAGGCGAAGTTGGCCGCGACGTCGTACTGCATCATGGTACGGGTGATGGCCCCGGTGGATTTGACCGGTTTCCCATAGACGATGAAAGGCGCCTCCAGTTCTTCGATGGTGAATCCGCCGTGTCCCCGGTCTTTGCCGCCATGGTCGGAAGAGAGGACCAGGAGGGTATCGTCCCAGATGCCGGCTTCCCGGAGTCCGTCCATGAGCTGTCCGATGCAGGCGTCCAGTTCTTCGAGCACGGAATAGTAAGTATCTGAGCCCCACCCGGTTCCATGGCCGGCAGCATCCAATTCGTCATAATAGAGGGTGAAGAATGCGGGCCCCGCCGATGCGAGGTATTCCAAGGCCCGGGCCGTATAGGCTGCCGACGTGTAGGCCGGGTCTCTGTGTACGGTGGGGTCGAAACGGTGCCAGGAGGCCGCCAGCGTATCGATCACATAGCCGATACCGTCCCAGTTGTACTGGGCGCCGCTGACGGCTTCAGGCCGCTGGGCGCGGAGGAGGGTATAGACGGTCGTGGGCATGCCGTTGATGCCGGTTTCGGCGGCCGGAATGGCCGGTTTGCGGGAATTCCAGGCGTTGTAGCCATGCATCTCGGTCGGAACGCCGTTGAAGATACTGGCCCAGTTGATGGCCGAGGCGGACGGCATCACGGAACGTTTCCGCAGGGTATAGGCCCCGCCTTCCATCATTTGGCGGATATGGGGGATTTCTACGGCTTCGCCGCTGAGGGTGGCCGTGCCGTCGAGTGCCTGCTCCAGGCACCAGGATGCCAGTCCGTCGATGCCGACGAATACCACGTGCCCGGCCTTCGGCTGGGGTTTGTCTGCACAGCAGCCGGTCGCGAGGACCGCCAGGCAGGTAACAGCAATCAAGAATTGGGTTTTCATATACGAGCGATTTTCCTTGTTCCGATGCAAGATAGCCATTTTTTGCGGGATATCCAAAGCATAGGGGATTTGGATTTTATCGGGAATATGCCTATTTTTGAATCATCGTTACAAACCTATGGACAAAAAAGACATCAAAATCCTGTACGACAAGATCGTAGATGTCGCAATATATATCAGATGGACAAGCTGCTGACGCTGACGACCGGCCGGATGGAGATGCGCCTGCATCATCCCTGCGACGGTTTTTACCAAGGGACCCGTTTCGACCGAAGCGGGGTCTTTGCCGGCCTGCTGCTGGACGGACGGCAGCTTTGCGCCCCCTGGTTCGAGGCCTATGACCCCTTTGCCCACGATGCCGTCCAGGGGCCGGCTGAGGAGTTTTCCCCCATTCCGGGGCCTTTCCCGGGCACGCTGGTTAAAATCGGCGTCGGCCTGCTGGATGCCGCCCAGGATGATTATGACCGCTTCCGGCTCTACCCGATCCGGGACGCCGGGCAGTGGACGGTGCATGCGGCCCCGGCTTCCGTCACCTTCCGTCACCGTGTGGAAGGGCTGTATGTCTATACCAAGGAAATCCGCCTGACCGGCCCCGCCGCCTTCGATATCCATCATACTTTGGAGGCGGAAACGCCCCTTAGTGGTGAAGTCTATAACCACAATTTCTTTACGATGGACTGCCTGCAGACGGGCCCCGGCCGGGAACTCGGCTTCCCCTTCCGGCCGGAAGGCGATTGGCGGAGCGTCTATGACAGCGTCACCTTCACCCCTTCGGGCGTCCGTTTCCTGCGCCCGCTCGCGGCCGGGGAATCGGTCTATAGCGGCAATATCCATGAGGCCGGCGCCGAAGGCATGCCTTACGCCATGACGGTCCGCGAGGGGCCGCTCGCCGTGCGGATTTCCGGCTCGGTACCGGTGCGAAGGACCGTCCTCTGGGCCAACCACAGGATCGCCTGTCTGGAGCCTTACAATGCCTTTTCGGCGGCGCCTGGGCAGGCCTTCCGCTGGACGCTTTCCTATCGTCTGGAGAACGCGGAGGGCCGGGAAAAATAAACCCGGCAGATTGCATAATTCCCAACAAATCATTATATTTGGCTCCGTATGTTGGAGAAAATCATATCGGTAGCCAATGAGGTCGTCTGGAACCCCGTTCTGGTCGTTCTCCTGATTGTCGCCGGCCTGTATTTCTCCATCCGTACCCGCTTCGTGCAGGTGCGCCGCTTCGGGACGATGATCCGTTCTCTGTTCAGCCGCAATACCGGCGGCAAAGGGATCTCCTCTTTCCAAGCCTTCTGCATCGCCCTTTCCGGCCGGGTCGGGACCGGCAACATCGTCGGCGTGGCTACGGCCATCGCGTTCGGCGGCCCCGGGGCCGTCTTCTGGATGTGGGTGGTGGCCTTTTTCGGGGCCTCTACCGCCTTTATCGAGTCCACGCTGGCCCAGATGTACAAATTCCACCACCGCTCCGGATACCGGGGCGGCCCGTTCAGCTTTATCGAAAAGGGGCTGGGGCTGCGCTGGCTGGGCATCGCCTTCGCGGCCATCACGGTCGTCGGTTGCGGACTTTTCCTGACTACCGTCCAGGCCAACGGGGTCTCCTCCGCCGTCCATAACGCTTTTCCCGTCTCTACCCTGACGACGGGCATCGTCCTGGCCGTGTTGCTGGGGCTTGTGGTGCTCGGTGGCGTGCAGCGCATCGCCCGCGTCGCGTCGGTCGTGACGCCGTTTATGGCCCTGGGGTATATCCTGATGGCCCTGGTCGTCATCGGTTTCCATATCCGCGAAGTCCCCGAGGTGCTGGGCGCCATCGTCACCAACGCCTTCGGCATCCACCCGGTCTGTGGCGGGATTCTCGGCTCGACCATCGCGATGGGCGTCAAGCGCGGCATCTTTTCCAACGAGGCGGGGCAGAGGACCGGCGCCATCGTGTCGGCGGCCGCGGACGTCCCGCATCCGGCACAACAAGGTCTGGCACAGGCTTTTTCGGTCTATGTCGATACCCTGCTGGTCTGTACGGCCACGGCGCTGATGATCCTCACGTCCGGGACCTATAACATCCTGGATGCCAAGACCGGAGCCTTCCTGTATGAGAGCGCGCCGCAGCTGGCCAACAACTATGTCGGCTATACCCAGAGCGCCGTCGATTCCGTCTTTGCCGGCTTCGGCAGCGAGTTCGTCTCCGTGGCCATGGTCTTCTTTGCTTTCAGCACCATCATGGCCTATTATTTCTATGCGGAGTCCAGCCTGATTTACCTGTGCCGCGGCCGCAGTCCCCGGGTCGAAAAGATAGCCATCCGGATTTTCCAGGCGCTCATGCTGCTGGCCGTGGTGTTCGGCGCCGTGCGCGAGGCCGATATGATTTGGCAATTGGGCGACATCGGCGTCGGCCTGATGGCCTGGGTCACCGTCGTCTCCCTGTTTTTCCTCTATCCCAAGGCCATCCAGGCCCTGAAGGAATTCGAGCAACAGCGGAAGGGCTGAGAGTCCAGCCTGTCCGGCCTTACCCTTTTTCCCGGCCGTCCCATTTTTCGCCGGCTGTTCCGCCCGGGTCCAAAAAAGACCCCCGGGAGCGAGAGGCTCCCGGGGGAGGGAAATTATTTGTGTATGAATTGCTTATAGGTTCGGGTTGGACTTCTTCCAGTCTTCCGTCGCCGGGATGATGCCGAGGCTGATGATCTCGTCACGCATCTTGCAGAGGTGCCCGTAGGAAGCGTCCAGGGCCGCCATTTCTTCGGCTGTGCCTTCCGGGTTGCTGAAGTGTGCGCCGGTCGCGTCGATGACGGTCGGCATGGCCATCATGACGTTGCGGTACTTCCCGTTGTTGACATAGGTGCCGGCCGGCCAGGTGAAGGGCTCGCCGCCCATCGCGGCCTCGATCATCTTCACGGCGTTGTAAGCCGGGCTCTGGAAGGAGCTGCGTCCGCGGAGCTTGATGATGTTGCTGCCACCCTGGATGGTGTTGTGCTTGATTTCTTCGAAGCGCTCTGCGCTCAGACCCATCTCGGCAAGGGGCTTGCCGTCGATCTTGACCTGGGAGGCGAAAACGGCCATGGCCTCACCGTGACCACCATAGGTGTGGGCACCGGTCACCTTGCACTGCTGTACGCCGAATTCCTGGGCCAGGGCTTCCTGCAGACGGGTGCTGTCGAGGGCGGCCAGGGAGGTGAGTTGCTCGGGCTTCAGACCGGCATGGATCAGGGCCGTCAGGGCGGTGACGTCAGCCGGGTTGAAGATCACGACGACGTGCTTCACATCGGGGCAGTATTTCTTGATGTTGTCGCCGAATTCAGCGGCGATCTGGCAGTTGCCTTTCAGCAAGTCCTCGCGGGTCATGCCTTCTTTACGCGGGGCGCCGCCGGAGGAGATGATATATTTGGCATCCTTGAAAGCGACGGCCGGGTCGATGGTGGCAGTCAGGTTCACGCCGGGGAATGCGCAGTGGTCCATTTCGGCCAGAACGCCCTTCAGACCGGGCTCAAAGATGTCGTACAGACAGATGTTGGGGGTCAGGCCGAGCATGCAGGCGGTCTGGACCATGTTGGAACCGATCATACCGGCAGCGCCGACGATGACCAGTTTTTCGTTTGTCAGAAATTTCATTTTTTCGTATTGTTTATATTGACTACTGATACTTTATCACGCGGGACGCTTTATCCGACGACCCAGACGAGGACATGGCGGTCGAAGGTCATGTATTCCAGCTCGAATTCCTCTTCGTAGCCGCGCTTGTTGATGAAGGTGGCCTCCAGCTCGCCTTCTCCGCGGGGGCGGAATCGCTCGATTTCAATCTGCTCGGCGAAATCGACGTTGTAGGCGGATACGCGTTTGAAAATCGCTTCCTTGGCGCACCAGTAGATGGCCAGCTGCTCGTTGCGGCGGTCGTCGTCCAGGTCCTCGATCTCATCTTCGGACAGGGCCTTTTTCTCTACGGCGGAGAAGTCCCGGTCCAGGGATTCGATGTCGATGCCCACGTCTTCCTCGTCGTGGAGGATGACGGCGACATATTTGTCGGTATGGGTGATGCTGATGTTCGTCACCATGTTTTCGAGGTAGGGCTTGCCGTTGTCGTGGTGGCTCAGATAGACCTTTTCCTCGAAGAGCTCATTCAGGAGGGCGCGGACGGCAAGCCGCTGCTTGCGCAGGGATTCGCTGCCCAGGAAGGAGATTTCCTCCATTTCATCGGACGGAGTCGAGCTCAGGTCGATCAGTTCCTGCTCCGTCTCGGTAATCTGCCATACTGCGATGGTCGCTTCGTTGTCGAGTTCTTTCTTAAGATAAAGTGCCATAACTTATGATAAAATGGAACTGCCCTGTCCGATATACATCAAGCCGGCCTGTGCCGAGTAGGCACAGACAGCATAGACTTCCCCGCATCCGTCTTCATCGACAGGGCGGGTCACAATCAGGCATGTGTCGGGTTGGAATGTGTACGATAACGGGTCGTCCGAAATCTGGCCCGTCAAGTTTCCTTGGTCCGCGTTTATAGAACTGGGAGGCTCCATATATAATGCAAAACAAATTTCTGCAAAGATAATCAATATCTTTGGAATTCCAATCGGATTTCGGGAATAAAAATGCAGGCTTTCCCCCTGGCCCGCCGGACTGCCGGATTATCTTTGCAGAAGCATCTCTGGTGGAAAGTATTCCCCCAGACCCCCTTCTGTCGCCTACGGCTCCGGAATCAATATCTTTGGAATTCCAATCGGATTTCGGGAATAAAAATACAGGCCTTCGCCCCGGTCGCCCGGAGGGGAAGGCCGCTAGCCATTACCGCAGGGGGACGAGGGGTACGGTGCCGGGGATGGCGTCTTCCGGCGGGGCGCCCTTGAGGTAGATGATCCGCTGGTTGGGGCTGCCGCGGAAAAGCAGGGTCGTATCCCGCTGCTCCAGGATAAAGGGCCCGTCCACCAGCACATCCAGCCAGGGCAGCAGCTGGGCCAGGTGCGGGTCGGCCTGGATCTCCTCCAGCGTGAACCCCGTCCAGCACCAGATGGTCTTGTCCGTCTCCTGCTTGATGCGGCGGGCCAGCTCGGTGAAAGCCTCCACCTGGTAGAAAGGGTCCCCGCCGGTAAAGGTGACATCGCTCAGGCTGTCCGCCTTCACCGTCTCCAGCAGTTCCTCCACGCTGACGGCCTGGCCGCCCTTGAAATCCCAGGACTGCGGATTATGGCAGCCCGGGCAGGCATGGGCGCACCCGGCACAATAGATGGCCGTACGGAATCCGGGTCCGTCGGCCATCGTCTGGTGAATAATATCCAATACTCTGATAGTCATTCAGGAATGACCTATTTATGGATAACGCGGTCTTTCAACTCTGCCAGTTTACCGGAATTCCAGCGGTTGGTCGTACCCACCAGGTAACCGGTGATGCGCTGCAGGGTGTCAATGTGGTGCCCATGGCAGTGCGGGCACTCGGTCAGGCCCTCCGTGGCATCCTCATAGCCGCAGTCCAGGCACAGGTTGCGGTTGTGGTTGACGGAACCGTATCCGATGTCGTATTTGTCCATCAGATCGACAATCCGCATGATGGCCTCCGGGTTGTGGGTCGCGTCGCCGTCGATTTCCACATAGAAGATATGGCCGGCGTTCTCGTACTTGTGGTACGGCCCCTCGATGCGCGCCTTGTGCTCCGGCGTACAATGGTAATAGACGGGGATATGGCTGGAATTCGTATAATAATCCTTGTCGGTGATGCCCGGCAGCACGCCGAAGGTCTTGCGGTCCCGCTTGGTGAACTTGCCGGAAAGGCCCTCCGCCGGGGTGGCCAGGAAGGTGAAGTTATGCTGGTAGGTCTCGGCGAAGCCGTTGATCTTCTCGGCCATGTGCGAAATGATGCGCAGACCCAGCTCCTGGGCTTCCTCGCTCTCGCCGTGGTGCTTGCCGATCAGGGCGATCAGACACTCGGCCAGGCCGATGAATCCGATAGACAGGGTGCCCTGGTTGAGGACGCTCTCGATGGAATCGTTCTCGTCGAGCTTCCCGCTGCCCAGCCACAGGCCGCTCATCAGGAGCGGGAACTGCTTCTTGAGGGCGGTCTTCTGGAAGTCGAAACGCTCGTTGAGCTGGCGGGCGGCGATGTCCAGCGCCCAGTCCAGCTTCTGGAAGAAGGCTTTGATGCGCTCGGTCTGGTCGCTCTGCTCCTGCATAGCCTCGATGGCGAGCTTCACGATGTTGATGGTCGTAAAGCTGAGGTTGCCGCGTCCGATGGACGTCTTCGGACCGAACTTGTTGCCATAGACACGGGTCCGGCAGCCCATCGTGGCCACCTCGTGGATATAGCGCTTCGGGTCGTCGGCCTGCCAGGCGGAATCCTGGTTGAAGGAGGCGTCCAGGTTGAGGAAATTCGGGAAGAAACGGCGCGCGGTCACGCGGCAGGCGAATTTATACAGGTCGTAGTTCGGGTCGCCGGGCAGGTAGCTGACGCCGCGTTTCTTTTTCCAGATCTGGATCGGGAAAATGGCCGTGGAGCCGTTGCCGACGCCTTCGTAGGTCGTATTGAGGATCTCGCGGATGATGCAGCGTCCTTCCGCGGAGGTGTCCGTACCGTAGTTGATGGACGAGAACACCACCTGGTTGCCGCCGCGCGAATGGATCGTGTTCATGTTGTGGACGAAGGCCTCCATCGCCTGGTGGACCCGGCTGACGGTGCGGTTCATCGCATGCTGGCAGGCGCGCTCTTCGCCCTGCAGGCCGATGAGGTCACGCTTGAGGAAGTCGTCGAACTGACGGGTCTTCAGGGCGCTGAAATCCTTGTTCTCCAGGGCGGAGACATTGTCGATTTCCTCCTCGAAGGTCTTGCGCACGAAGGGGGCCAGGTAGAAATCGAAGGCCGGAATCGCCTGACCGCCATGCATTTCATTCTGTACGGTCTCCATCGAGATACAGGCCAGGACGCTGGCGGTCTCGATCCGCTTGGCCGGACGGGATTCCCCGTGGCCGGCTTTCAGGCCATGCTCCAGGATCAGGTCCAGCGGATGCTGGATGCAGGTCAGGGACTTCGTCGGATAATAATCCTTGTCATGGATATGGATATAGTTGTTCGCGACGGCTTCGCGCACGTCGTCGGACAGAAGGCATTCGTCCACATAGGCCTTCGTGGCCTCGGAGGCGAATTTCATCATCATGCCCGCCGGGGTGTCGGCGTTCATGTTGGCATTCTCGCGGGTGATGTCGTTCGCCTGCGCGTTGATGATGTCCTCGAAAATTTCCGTGGTCTTGGCTTTGCGGGCGAGATTGCGCTTGTTGCGGTAGGCGATATATTTCTTGGCGACCTCCTTGCGCGGGCTCTTCATCAGTTCGAGCTCGACGCAGTCCTGGATGTCCTCGACGCTCATCTGCTCCTTGTCGAGTTTGGAAATCGTATCGGCAATCTGGGCGGCCAGCACGATGTCCTCACCGGACTCTGTGACATGCATCGCCTTGAGAATGGCCGCGACTATTTTTTGGTTGTTGAAATCGACGAGACGCCCGTCCCGCTTAATCACGTGTTTGACCATGGTTGTCCTAACTGGGGTTATCGGTTTTGTTGTAGCATCCGGGGTCTGGTGGGCAGACCCGCCGATAACAAAGGTAGGACTTTCCCGGGCCCTTTCATAGGATTTTCCCGAAAAAAGTTATCAACAGGGCTATAAACAGAAAGGTAAATTTTTGAGAATCAAAAGCTTAGTAAGCCTTATCCGGAGTCTTTCACGGGCGAAGGACTAACATTTCTGTTATTCTACGGTCATTTCGCAGGCGCGGCAGTCGAAGCGGAGCGTCAGGCGGCGGCCGTTGTTGCGCAGGTACAGGGGCGCGTTCGAGCCGCTGCCGTGGTGGCGCGGGCACAGGCCGAGTTCATAGCGCACGCAGTAGCGGGTGCGCATCAGTTCGGCGCCTTCCTTCGGCGTGCATTCCCAGGCCTCTTCCGCCGGAGAGAACAGGGCTTTCGAGAGGCGGTTCGACAGATTCTGCTTGTACGAGGCGCCGCGCAGCGGACCGCTGACCCCGGGGCGGGGGAGATTCAGCAGGGGTTTCATCCGGCAAGGCTGGCCGTCCAGGGCCTCTGCCAGGGCCCTGCGCAGGGCATTGATGTCGGCGGCGCGCATCAGCGGCAGCGTTTCCCCGCTGAGCGATTCCACCTGGAAACGGTAGTCTCCGGCGGTCTTGGCTATGCCTTGCTCCAGCATATCCCGCATGCGGGCCGTATCCTGCGCGAGCTGCCCGCAGGCCTCGCCCAGGCAGCTGACTTCCCGCCCGTCTTCGCAGACGGCGTCCGCCCGCAGCCGCCATCCCCGGGCGTCCGGCTCCGGGGCGACGGACAGGGCGACGCGCACCGACAGGCTGCGCCGGGGTAGGTCGCGGGCGAGTTTCTTTTCGAAGGCTACACTGATATTCCGATAGACCTGCATGCCTTTGCGCAGGCCGCGGACCGTTTTGCAATGGACCGTATCGCCGTGGCAGACATCGCCCCGCAGGCCGATAATCTCGTCGCCGGCATCGAAGGCGAAGCCGTCGCCGTTGGCCAGTTCGACGCCCGGGCGCAGGGCCAGGCGGAATCCGTCCGGCAGCAGCCCGGTCACCTGCCCGACCGGTTCACCCATGCTCTTGGGCATGTCCATGGCGGCCCAGGGACCCCGTTTGCCGTCCAGGTACAGGGCCGTATAGCCCCGGTTGAAGGTCTTGGCGCTGTCCGGGGTGAAGCCTCCTTCCGTGCGGCCCCAGGAGGCCCTTTCGCAGCCCAGGCGCTGCAGGGCGAGGTCATAGGTGCGGACCACGTTCCGGACGTAGGAGATGTTTTTCAGGCGGCCTTCGATCTTGAAGGAACAGATGCCGGCGTCCAGCAAGTCGGGCAGCCTGTCCTCCAGGTTGAGGTCCTTGAGCGATAGCAGGGCTTTGTCCCGCACCAGCACGCGGCCGTCCCCGTCCAGGAGGTCATAGCGCGAGCGGCAGGCCTGCACGCAGGCACCCCGGTTGGCGCTTCGGCCGGCCAGGGCCTGGGACAGGTAGCAGTTGCCGCTGTAGCAGACGCAGAGCGCCCCGTGGACGAAGGCTTCCAGCTCGCAGGACACGGCGGCGCGGATTGCCCGGATCTGGTCCAGGGAAAGCTCCCGCTCCAGAACCAGGCGCGAGAAGCCGAGGCTTTCGTAAAAGCGGGCCTCCTCGGGCGTGCGGATGGCGCATTGGGTCGATGCGTGCAGCGGTACCGTGACGCCGGCCTCCCGGCTCAGTTGCAGCACGGCCAGGTCCTGGACGATAAAAGCATCCGCCCCGGCGTCCTGGAGCCGGCGCAGCAGCGTGCGGGCCTCGTCCAGCTCGTCGTCGAAGAGGATGGTGTTGAAGGTGATGAAGATCCTGGCCCCGAAACGGTGGGCGTAACGGCACAGTTCGGCGATGTCCTCGACGCTGTTGCCGGCCGCCTGCCGGGCCCCGAATCCGGGGCCTGCGATATACACGGCATCGGCACCGCACCCGATGGCTGCGATGCCGATTTCTGCCGTTCTTGCAGGGGCTAGGAGCTCCCGTATCATTTTACTTAGAAAGCGCGTCGATGTAGGTCTTGGCGTCGGTTCCGAGGGCCTGGGCCTTCTTGTAGAACTCGAGGGCCTTGGCCTTGTTGTTCTGACCCTGGTAGAGGGCACCGATGGTCAGCGCGATCTGGCCGGCGTTCTTGGCCTGGGGCTCGAGTTCGAGATATTTCTCGAAGCAGGTGATGGCCTCGGCGTTCTTCTTGATCTTGGTATTTGCCTGACCGGCAATCAGATAAGCCTTGGCGTCCTCCTCGAATTTGAGGGACTCTTCGGCGGCGGCGATGGCGTCGGCGCTCTTGTTGGCCTTCAGGGCAGCGGCGGCTTTCTTCAGATAGGAACCACCCAACACCTTGCGGGCGTCAGCCTCTTTGCCGTTGGCGGCAGCCAGTTCGAAGGCTTCCTTGGCAGCCTCCAGGTCGCCGGCATTGGCGAGGGCCTGGACCAGGCGGATGGAAGCGGCCTTGTTCTCGGGATCGGCGGCCAGCACAGCCTTGTATCCGGCAGCGGCCGTGGCGAAATCCTTGGCCTTGAAAGCGTCATTGGCGGCGGCGAGGTCCTTCTGCAGGGCCACCTGGCCGAGGAGTCCTTCGGTCTCCACGATGACTTCGTCATTGCCATATTCCTTGGCGACGGCGAGGGCTTCGTTCATTTTCTCCAGGGCGGTATCGAATTCCTTGGCATTGTAATACTCCTTACCGATGGACAGGAGGATGCCGGGGATGACATTCTTGCAATTCGCGACGATTTCCGCGCCTTCTTCCCCACACTGCTCAGCCATTTCGAGCGCACTGCGGAAATGGGTCAGCGCGCCGGCTTTGTCGTTGATCCCCAGCGCCTCTGCGCCGGCGTTGTAGGTTTCGGTTGCGGTAGCCAAGTCCTGTGCGGACATCATTGCAGCGCTCACGAAGAGAGCGGCAACAGCGATAAACAATTTTTTCATATCTTCAACTGTTTAATGTTATTTGTCTTGTCCTTTGGTACTCAATTTGAAGCAAAAAGGCCTCAAACCGGCACGCAAGTCGCAAAATTACTAAAAAAATCGTAATTTTGTCTTGTTATTGAGAAAAGATGAAAAACATCCTCCCCATATACACGTTGCTCGTGCTCGGTCTGTTATTTCCAATAATTGTGCCAGCGCAGGGCCTCGGCCCTTTGCCGCAGGCTTCGGAAATCACGGCAGGCCAGCTCGGAAACGGCATACACTACTATCTGGTCACGAATCCGTCGTATCGGGGCATGGCCGATATCGCCTTGGTCCAGAAAGCCGGAACGCTGGATGAACCCTATGAGGACAAAGGCAGCGCCGTCGTCCGATCACGGGCGGCCCTGACGGAACTGGGCCATTTTTCGACGGTGACACCGTTCCAGTATATGGCGGGCAAGAGCCTGTGGCCCGGCCCGGAGGGTTATGCCCGCGTCTCGGACCATACCACCGTATATCGCTTCGACAACCTCGTGACCTCCCGCAAGGGGGCCGTCATCGATTCCACCCTGCTGATGGTCTTCGATATCATTGACCGGGATTACGGCCGCATGGAGAAGACTTATTCTACCGATAATCAGGCGATTATCGTGTCCGGAGACATCGACGCCTCCGCCGTGCTGGGCAAGATGAACATGCTGTCGCTCTTCGTCTCCAGCCGGACCAGCGGCGGGCGCACCCTGCCTTACGAATGGCACGACCTGATGACTCCGACCCTGAGCGTGTCGCAGGGCCGGCCCTGCATCACGGTGCAATACCGCTTCCCGCGGACCCGCCAGGACCGCATGAATACCGCGGTCCCGCTGGTGAGCGCGCGCTATGCCGAGGAACTGAAACGGGTGCTGGAAGGGCGCCTGACCCGGGCCCTTCGGGCGGAACGGATTCCGCTGGCGCGTCTCGATTGCCGTTATTCCGGCAGTGCGGAACAACCTGGAGATGAGACATTTACCCTGACCTTGGAAGTCGATGCTGCCAGCCAGGTCCGCGCCCTGCAGGTGCTCGCCCATACGCTGTGCAGCCTGGATATGAACGGGGTGTCGGCGGAAGAATACCGGGACGTGTCCGGTGCGCTGACCTCCCGGATCTATACCCGTTTCGGCAGTCCCTTCACCGAAAACCGGCGCTATATGGACCGCTGCGTGGCCGCCTTCCTGTACGGGGCTTCCCTGGCCTCGGACCAGACCAGCCTGGCCTTTTTCATGGGCCGCCGTCTGGAGGACGAGGCCTCCGTGCGCCTGTTCAACAATTATATCGCCGCGCTGCTGGACCGCTCGCGCAACCTGACCCTCTCCTGGCAGTCTCCGGGGCAGGACCAGACCGAAGAATCCGTCCGGAAGCTGTTCCAGGAGGCCTGGACGCCCTTTAACGAGCCTGTCCCGATTTCCCGGGGCGATACCCTGACCCTGATCCGGGAATATGCCAAGACCAAGCTCAAGGCCACCCTGCCCGAAACCCTGTTCGGCGGCGAAGTATGGACTTTCGCCAACGGCATCAAAGTCATCTATAAACAAGTCCCGCAGAAGGGTTATTTCCGCTGGAACTGGGTGCTGAAGGGCGGCTACGCCTCCCTGCCGGGCATTTCCGACGGCGAGGGGGCTTTCCTGGCTGATATGCTGCGGCAGGAAAAGGTCGCCGGCTTGTCCGCGGACCGTTTCTATGCCATGCTGGCGGCCAACGGCATTACCTTGGATACCGACGTAACCTTCTCGGAGACAACGCTTTCCGGGGTAGCCCCGGACGGGAAGCTGCCCCTGTTGCTGAAGTCGCTGCTGGCCCTGACGACGAGCCGCGAGCCGGATGCCGAGGCCTATGCCTATTACCGCCGCTGCGAGGCCCTGCGTACGCAAAACCGCAGCGTGGATGCCGTTCTGGACAGCCTGATGCACCAGAGCATGACCTACACCCCGTATAAACGGCCGATTTCCCTTCGGGACGATTTCCTCAAGCGGGCCGACCGTTTTTATGGAAGCGCCTTCGCCAAGATGAACGACGGCGTACTGATCCTGGTCGGCGGCATGGACAAAGCCCGGGTCCAGAAGACGCTGTCGCTGTATCTGGGCGGGTTCCGGACCGAGAAGGCGTCCTCCATCCGTTCCCGGGTGCGGCACGGCCTGCGGGAAGGACGCAACCGTTTCCGTACGCGGGCGGCCGAGCCGGAGCTGGCCGTATCCCTTTCTGCGCCCATCAATTATACCGCGGAGAATTTCATGGCGGCCCATATCGCGGCGGTAACGATGCGTGACCATGTGGCGGCCGCTGCCGCCCCTGCCGGTTGGTGTACCGACGCCGACTGGACGGTCCGGATGTTCCCGGATGAGAGCCTGGACCTGACGCTGCGTCTGCGGCGGGCGGATATCGGCGGGCTGCCGGCATCGATGGTGCGCGAAGATTCCACCGACGTTATCCTGGAGCGGGTGCGGCAGGCCATCGACCGGACCGGCGCCCTGGGCATTTCCGAGGAGGAGCTCAAGGTGGGTAAGTCCGTGGTTTCCAATTATTACGCTTCCTGGTCGGCGGACCCGCAGTCGATCATGCGGATGCTGGTGCTGCGCTATTCCTACGGCAAGGACCTGGTGACGGATTATGCCGCCCGGATCGCTTCCGTGGGGGCGGGGACCGTCAATCCGATCCTATCCCTGCTGGCGCTGGGCGGGAGCGGTGAATATGTCGCGGTGCGCAGCCAGGTGCCGCCCCTGACCGAGCCGGTGGTGCCGGCGGCCGTCTATCCGTATATCCCGCCGATGACCTATGTCAAGGGGGCCTATCCCTTCGACGGGTCCGTGCTGCCGCCGACTCCGATGCCCCTGGATTCCCTGCGCAACCTGCCGGTGCAGGATTATGGCCCGGATTCGGCCCATATCGTCTGGCGGGATTCCGTGGTGACGTTCCGGGCGCTGCGGGCGGTCGAGCAGGCGAGTGAACCCTTGATAGAGTCTATTCTGCATGGAAAATAGTTTCGGGAATATCATCCAGATCGGGGATGTGCTCGTTTCGACGGATGTCGTGACGGAGTATTTCGCCTGTGATTATGAGAAATGCCGCGGCTGCTGTTGCGTGGTCGGGGACAGCGGTGCGCCGATGCGCGAGGGGGAGGACGAGGAGCTGGAGCGAAATTATGCGGCCTATGCCCCGCTGATGACCCCGGAAGGCCGGGCAGCGGTGGAGCGGAAGGGATTCTTTGAAATTGACCGGGATGGTGACCTGGTGACGCCGGTCATCGACAGGCCGCATCGCGTAGAGGGGCTGGATTATATTCCGGGTACGGACGGGCTGGTCGGGACGCATGGCCTGGAGGACTGTGCCTATATCCGTTATGAGCGGGAGGGCGATGGTCCGGTGAACTGCCTGTGTGCCGTGGAGCGGTGTTTCTGCCAGGGGGAATGCTCTTTCCGCAAGCCGATTTCCTGCCGGCTGTATCCAATCCGGGTCCAGCGTTTTCCGGGCGGGGGAGAAGCCCTCAATTACCATCGCTGGAATATTTGCGCGGATGCGGTGGAGAAGGGGCGGCGCGAAGGGATCCGGGTGTATCAGTTCCTACGCGAGCCGCTTGTGGAGGTCTATGGCGAAGATTTCTATGCGGCGCTGGATGCCGCCGCCCAGTATCTGGCCTAATCCGAGGCCGTGGCCGACGGATTATCTTCAAATTCTGCCGTAATGGTCTTTCCGCCAACGGTTATTCCCAGCTTCGTCATATTCGTTTCCTCGCTTGTTTTTCCGGAATGCCATGCCCTATTCTTCGGGCTCCTGGGGTTCCTGGGCAATCAAGGCCAGGGCGGCGTCGTAGTCTTCGGCGTTGACCTTGACTTCGACGGCATTGATGGCCATGTTGATGGACGGATAGGACGAGGCCTGTCCGAATACCTGGGCGGGAATACCGTTGCTCCGCAGCATCCCGGCGATGATTTCAGCGCTCAGCACGTCCGTGCACTTGGCGACTGTCTTGAATTCCTCTTTCATGGTTGTATGATTTATGCGTCCGGATTCTCTCGGAAAAGATATTCCAGGCCGGCCTTCAGCCGGACGATGTCCCGGTTGGGCCCTTCGATGTAGAAGCCATGGAAATCGCGGGTGAGGCTGACCCTGTCCTCCCACATGCGGGTGGCCCGGTTGAAGCGGTTCCGCAGGCGGAACGTCAGGTTCTCCTGCTCCTCGGATTCCAGTTCGTATCCCTTGTCTTCCAGATACTTGACCAGTTTCGGACGGATCTCCTCATAGGCTCCCGGAATCACGATGCCGTATTTCTTGAAGCCGAAGTAGGGGTAGGCCGCCGCCACCAGGGCGAACATGATGGCGATTTTGCCGACGGAGCCCCACCCGTCGCGGAAGATGCCGTCGATACCGCCTTCGACCAGATGGAAGGCCAGCAGCACCGCCAGCACCAGGGCCAGAATCAGGAAATAGTAGAAAAAATATTTGACAGCGCGGACAATATATCTCATGGCGTGACTGATTTATAAGGCAAAGATACTGCTTTTAGCACAGAAATTGTTATTTTTGCAAGTAAAATACAAGATTATGGAAGAAAACGATCCGATTCTCGAGCGCCGTGCGCGCGAGGCCCAGGCTTCCAAGGAGAAGACCCTCCGGGCCCTCATGATAGCGATGATAGTCGTCGCCCTGGCCCTGGGCTGCGTGTTGTTCTATGTCTGGAAACAGAAGAGCGCCCTGGTCAGCGACCTGGAACTGGAGAAGCAGGAGCTGACCCAGCAGATGGTGGCCCTCCAGGAGGATTACAATACCCTGTCTTCCGACTATGACTCCATCAACTCCCAGCTCGATACCTCCCGTGCCGAGGTGGCCCAGCTGATCGAGCGTCTGAAGAAGACCGAGGCGACGGACCGCGCCAAGATCCGCCAGTATGAGAAGGAGCTCGGCACCCTGCGTACCATCATGCGGGGGTATATCACCCAGATTGACTCGCTCAATACCCTGAACCACAAGCTGACCGCCGACGCGGCCGCCGCCCGGCGCGAGGCTGCCGAAAGCAAGAAGGCCAACGAAGAGCTGACCCAGCAGATTCAGGACCTTACCGGCCAGGTGGCCGCTGGTTCCGTCATCAAGGCCCGCGGTATTTCCCTGAAGGCCTATGGCAATTCCGACAACCGGACCGTGGACCGCAGCAGCCGCGTCAAACGCCTGCTGACCACCCTGAGCCTGGTCGAGAACGACCTGGCCCCGCGCGGACCGGTGCGCGTCTATATCGTGGTCCGTGACCCGGACGGCATCATCCTGACGAACAATGTCCGTACGTCTTTCGACTTCCAGGGCGAGACCCGCGTGGCCTCCGCTTCCCGTGAGGTGGATTACGAAGGCGCGGAGGTGGATCTGGCCATCTACCTCAATGACATCGACCAGTATGTCAAGGGCCTTTACACCGTCGAGGTCTTTACGGAACAGGCCCGTCTCGGCTCGGCCGAACTGCTGCTCCGCTGATGATTTACGTCCATATTCCTTTCTGCCGGAGTTTCTGCACCTACTGCGGCTTCTATTCCGAAGTCGCCGGCTCCTGCCCGCAGACACGGTATGAGGAATATATCCGGACGGTGTGCGAGGAGGCGGCCGGGAGAAGGGACGAAATCGCACGCACCCGGGACGTCAATACGCTGTATATCGGGGGAGGGACACCGTCTGTCCTTCCCCTTTCTTGTCTGCAAACCCTGCTGGAGGCCCTGCCTTACGGTCCCTGGGAGGAATTTACGCTGGAGGCCAACCCGGAGGATATCTGCGAGAAGGGGATGCCCTATCTCCAGGGGCTGCGGAAGCTGGGTGTGACCCGGGTCAGCCTGGGCTTCCAGTCTTTTGACGACGGAATCCTGCGCTGGATGAACCGCCGCCATACGGCCGCGCGGGCCCGGGATGCCTTCGCCCTGCTTCGGGAGGCGGGCTTTGACAATATCAGCATTGACCTGATTTTCGGCCTGTCGAACCTGGACCACGCGTGCTGGGAAGATACTGTCCGTCAGGCGCTTGCGCTTCGGCCTGAACATATTTCGGCCTATCAACTGTCCATCGAAGAGGGCAGTGCGCTGGAGGCGCAGGTGGCCGGAGGCAAGTACCGTGAGGCGTCCGAGTCCCACTGCCGCGCGCAATATGACGTCCTCTGCCATTTGCTGGGGGAGGCGGGGTACCACCATTACGAGGTGTCCAACTTCGCCCTGCCGGGCTTCGAGGCGCGGCACAATGCGGCCTATTGGCGGCGGGTGCCGTATGTCGGCCTGGGGGCCGCAGCGCATTCCTTCGACGGGCGATGCCGCCGCTGGAATACGTCGCAGATAGCGGATTATCATGCTGAGTATGAGGTGCTTAGCGAGGATAATGCGCGGGTGGAGACCATCATGCTCGGCCTTCGGACGGATGTCGGGATCGAGGCTTCCCTGGTGGATGCGGGGCCGCTGCTCGCGGAGGGCGCCCTGGTCCGCTGCGGGGACCGTGTCCGGATCCCCGAGGACCATTTCTTCGTTTCCGACGATATCATCCGTCAATTGATATAGGTCATTTCGGGCCCTGTTTTGCCCCCTGCGAATTTTTTGCTATATTTGGAAAAAGCTTTCAAGCCATGGATTATCTTGAACGATTGCAGCAGCTTCGGACCCTGATGGCGGAAAAGGGCTGGGACGCCGTCGTGTTGACCGGCTCCGACCCCCATGCCGGGGAATATCCGGCACCGCGCTGGAAACAGGTGCAGTGGCTGACCGGTTTCGCCGGAGAGGCCGGCGACATCGTGGTGACCCGGGACCATGCCGGTCTCTGGACCGATTCCCGGTATTTCATCCAGGCCGCCCGGGTGCTGCCCCAGGCCGGCTTCCAGCTGCACAAGACCCGGCTCCCGGATTCGGTTTCCATCCCCGCGTGGCTGGCTACGGTCGCCTTCCCGCCGGCGGACCGCCCACGTCCGGTGGTTATCGCCGTGGATGGACGCAGCCATAGCGCCGAGGCCGTGCTGGCCATCCGAAACGCCTTTTCCGAGGCCGGAACGGAGATGCGCCTGGTGAGCGTGCCGGACCTGCTGGATGTCTGCTGGACGGACCGTCCCGCCGTGCCGCAGGCCCCGGTGATTACCCTGGGCGACGACCTGACGGGCTCCTCCCGCCGGGAAAAAATCGCGTGGCTGCGCTCCTGGCTCCAGGAGCGGGGCTATGACGCCATGCTGCTGTCCGCCCTGGACGAGATCGCCTGGCTGCTGAATGTCCGCGGCTCGGATATCGCCTACAATCCGCTGGTCCTGTCGTATCTGTTCGTCGGCCGCGAGTCGGTGGACTGGTATGTACGCAAGGACGCCGCGCCGGACAGCGAGACCCGGGACAGCCTGGCCGAACTTCGCGAAGACGGCGTCCAGGTCCTCCGGTACGATGCCATCGACTACAACCTGGGCGAAGATGCCTCCATGCGGGTCTATGCCGACCCGGCTACCTTGAATTTCGAAGTCTATACCGCCCTGCGCGACAGCTATCCGGATGCCGTTTTCGGCCCTTCTCCCGTGCCGCTGCGCAAAGCCGTCAAAAACGCCGTCGAGCTGGACGGCATGCGCGAAGCCCATTTCGTGGACGGCCTGGTGATGGAGCGTTTCCTCTATTGGCTGGAAAGCCTGGTGGAGGCCGGCGAGCGCATTTCCGAATGGGACGCCGCGGTGAAGCTGGGCGAGCTGCGCGCTGCCGTGGAAGGCTACCGGGGCGACAGTTTCGAGACGATTTCGGCCTATGGCGCAAGTGCGGCTCTGCCGCATTATGTCACGCCGCAGGACGGCTCGGCCCCCTTGCTGGCCCCCAGCGGCCTGTACCTGTGCGACAGCGGCGGCCAGTATCTGTTCGGCACCACCGACATCACGCGGACGGTCCCCCTGGGCCCCTGCACCGCCCTGGAGCGGGAAGACTATACCCTGGTCCTGAAGGGGCATATCGCCCTGGCGACCGCCATTTTCCCGCGCGGAACTTCCGGCTGCCACCTGGATGTGCTGGCCCGGCTTCCATTGTGGACCAGCAAACGGAATTTCGGCCATGGCACCGGCCACGGCATCGGCCATTACCTCTGCGTCCATGAAGGACCGCAGTCCATCCGGCAGAATACCCTGGACTGCCCCCTGCAGCCCGGCATGCTGGTCACTGACGAGCCCGGCCTGTATCGGGAGGGCCTGCATGGCGTCCGCCACGAAAACGTGCTGCAGGTCGTGGATGCGGGCGAGAACGATTTCGGGCACTGGTATGCTTTCGAGCCGCTTACGCTCTGCCATTTTGACACATCGCCTCTGGTACGGGAATTGCTCTCACCCGCAGAGATTGACTGGCTGAACGCATACAACGCCAGCGTATATGAGAAACTGTCTCCGCACCTGCCTGGGGCCATCGCCGCCTGGCTGCGCGGCAAGACGCAAGCGATTTGATGCGTATGGAAGATACATCCAAATACAGGAAGTTTTATTCCGATGACGCCTTTTGGCACAAGCTCGGCCGGACGGCCGGGAAGATGGGGATCAAGCTGACCTATTACGCCCTGGTCCTGTTCTATACGATGATGGACCCGGCCACGCCGCGCCAGGCCAAACTGGTGATTATCGGTGCGTTGGGCTACCTGGTGCTGCCGGTGGACCTGATTCCGGATTTTATCCCCGGCGGCCATGTCGATGACCTGGGCGTCGTCACCGCGGCTATATGGCAGATCCTCAAGAGCATTACCCCGCAGGTGCGCAAGAAAGCCCTAGACAAACTGACCACCTGGTTCCCGAAGTCCGACCCGGCGGACTGGCCTGAAATTGATGAACAATAGGATATGAAAATGACCCTCGCTCGTCTGAGCACCCTGTTGGCGACATGCCTCGTCATGTTCGCCTGCCGTCCTGCCGTGCAGGAGAAACCGTGTTATGTCTGGATCGACGGTCCGGGCAATTTCAAGTATTATGGCAACAGCCGGGAGAACATCGCAGAGGACTGCCGCCGCATCGCCGACATGGGCTTTACCGACATCATCGTGGATGTCCGCCCGACCGGAGGCAATGTCCTCTTCAAGTCTTCCGTGGCCCCTCAGCTGACCTTCGTCCCCCGGCTGATCAACGGCGAGGTGAAACTGCAAGAACGCACGGCGGATTTCGATTACCTGGAAGCCTTCATCGCATCGGGACACGAGGCCGGGCTGCGGGTGCATGCCGCCGTCAATACGATGGTAGGTGCCTGGCGTGTAGGGGATTACCAGACCGGCATGCTGTATGACCACCCCGAGCTGCGTGACTGGTGTACGGTGGACAATACCCCTTCCGGCCTCATCAACCAGATGGACGATCCGGATTCCAAAGGGGCCCGATTCCTGGACCCGGCCAACCCCGAGGTGCAGGATTTCCTGCTGACGATGCTGGGCGAACTGGCCTCGTATCCGGGCCTGGACGGCGTGGTGCTGGACCGTTGCCGCTATGACGACTATGCCCTCGATGCCGGTTATACGGAAGTGGCCCGCAAGGCCTTTGCGGAATATATCGGCGAGGAACCGTCCGAGTGGCCGGTGTTCCCCGAGCGCGGCCAGATTTTCCTGGAAGGCGATCCGACGCCGCTGCAGAAGCAGTGGCTGACCTTCCGCTGCCAGGTGATCCATGACTTCGTGGCCAAGGCGGCGGCTACCGTCCATGCCGCTTCGCCGGACATTCGTTTCGGCGTATATGTAGGTGCCTGGTTCTCAGAATATTATAGAAGCGGTGTCAACTGGACGAGCCCGGAATATGACCTCGCCCGCGAGGAGCCGACCTACGCCTGGGCCGACGCGGCCTACCAGCAGACCGGTTTCGCCGATTTGCTGGACATGATTTTCCTCGGGGCCTATACGCCGGCCGAGGATATCCATGGCGACAAGGAATGGACGATGGAAGGCTTTGCCAAGCTGGGCCGTAAGCGCCTTTGCGGCAAGACGCCCTTCGCCTGCGGACCGGATGTGGGCAACCCCGAAGGCTTCCAGGGCGGCGGACGGCAGGATGTCATCCCGGAAATCGTCCGGACCATGCGCACCGCCGCAGACGGTCTGTTCGTCTTCGACCTCTGCCATATCCGCATGTACGACTATTGGGACGCCTTCCGCGAAGGGATCAAAGAATAAAATGAGGAGCTGGTCACATCGGCCAGCTCCTTTTTATTGCATGTGCGCCTGGAAGAATTTCTCCATCTTGGCGTTCCAGTCCTTGGGAATCTCGTGCTGCATGTTCGGATAGAAATGCATCTGTTTTTCCGTGCTCTGGAGGTTGTTGAACGGGGCCACGTTGGTGTGCGGCGGGCAGGTGCTGTCCTGGAGGCCGCTGCAGGCCAATACCGGGCATGAAATCCGGGTGGCCAGGTTCTTCGTGTCAAAGTAGGATAGGAAGGCGTACATGTCCTCATCCGACATTTCGCCCTGGCTTTTCTTGGCTACGTTGGCCGGCCAGTAGGCAATCTGGAAATAGTCCGGGAAGTCGCCCAAGAACGCGACGCAGGGGGCGATGGCCCGGAAAGAATAGCCGCTCAATGCCGTCACGGCATAGGTGAAGGCTCCGCCCTGGCTGGACCCCTCGGCGAAGAGATTGTTCATGTCGCTGGTGGGCCGGGTCGCCATAAAGCGGGCGGCCTGTACGCAGTCCATGTAAGCGCCCCGGTAGTAATAGCCGTCCCGGTCGCCGAACTGGAAGGCGAACCAGTCCCCGTAGGTGTTGATGAAATCGCCCTTGCCGTCCGCCGCGCGTTTGTCGGCCGTCCGGTTGTTGATGATCTGCCCGCGGGTCGAAAGGTAGAATTCCGCATAGGTGGGATTGGAAACGGCGGAAGGGCAGTACAGGGCGGAGGGGTTCTTCAGGGTGTCATAACCGTAAAAATGCAGGATAACCGGATGCTTCTGGCCGTCCTGCGGCTCCAGGTAATAGCCCCGGATGATGACCGGGTCGCCGTCCGGGCTGTCGGGGACGGATTGCATTTCCACCAGATAGACCTTGCAGCCGGCGGTGCTCCGGCCAGGAATCTCGGTCAGTTCCGCCTTCATGTCGATGGCTTCCAGCTGGGCCTTGGCATCGGCCCAATAGGCATCAAAGTCCTCCTGCATATCCGGCGCGGACACCAGCTGCATCGGGTTGACCCCGAAGACGAAGTCTTTGACCGTCTTGCCATTCATCGTGAAACGGGCTTTGTAGAAGCCGGGCTCCAGGTCCTGCGTCACGGTCACGGGCATCTCGGCGTTTTGCCCGCCTTCGACCGCCATGCTCTGCTCTACCGTGGTGATATCCAGCCCTTTGTCTGTGGCGATGCACAGCTTGACCTCCGCGGTGACAGCGGTGGCGTTGGGGTTGGAAATCGCCAGGGT
>JAFUWX010000101.1 GCA_017471025.1 Bacteroidales bacterium | reverse complement strand
GGCAAGGGAATCAGCGGACAGACGACCCAGCAGATGATCGCCCGTTTCCAGCGGGACGTGCTCCATTACAAGCCCAAGGCCGTCGTCATCATGGCCGGGACCAACGACCTGGCCCAGAACCAGGGCTATGTTCCTTACGAGCGCATCGTGGACAACCTCTTGTATATGGCGTCCCTGGCCCGGGAGGCCGGTTGCCAGGTCCTCCTGATGAGCATACCCCCGGCTGACGCCTTCTGGTGGCATACTTCCATCCGGCCGGCGAAAATGATCCGGACCGTCAATACGGTCCTGCAGGAACGCGCCCTGCAGGAGGGATATATCTGGGTCAATCTGTATCCGGCCCTCGTCGCCGCGGGCGGCAGCATCGACCCGGCCCTGAGCGATGACCGGATCCACCCGATCACCCCGGGATACGAATTGATCGAGCAAATCGTCCAACCTTATCTGGAGGAATGTCTATGAGAAAAGTGATGTTCAGCCTGGCCCTGCTGGGTTTGCTGTGGGCCTGTAAGCCTGCCACCGCCGAACCGGAGGAACCTGCGGGCGACCCTTCCGAGACCCCGGCGACCCCATCCGAAGAACCTTCTCCAGAGCCCTCCGAGGAGCCTTCTGAAGAACCGGTGGACCCGGTCGTGGACTTTTCCAATGCTAAATTACAGAATTTCCTGCTCGCTTCCTATGACAGCAACGGCGACGGCGCGCTGACGGAATCCGAACTGGCCCGCGTCGAGGAGCTGGTCCTTTGGACGAGGGCTTCCGACGGCAGCGCCAGCGGAGAGTCCCTGACCTCGCTCAAGGACATCGATAAACTGGTGAACCTCAAGGTCCTCGATGCGCGCTACAACATGCTGACCGTCGTGAACCTGGAGCATTGTCCGTCCCTGAAAACAGCCATCCTCTCCTACAACCGCCTGAGCAAGCTGGTGCCTGCGCCCAGCCTGGAACGGCTGGATTGCTCGCACAATGTCATGGGAGCCCTGGACCTGGAGGCCTGTCCCGACCTGCTCTGGCTGGACTGCGGGGAAAACAAGCTGAAGGCCCTGGATATCAGCGGCCTCACGCGCTTGGAGTATCTGGGGGCCTATAACAACAAGCTCACGGCCTTGGAAGTGCCGCAGAGCCTCACGCAGCTGGACTGCTATACCAACCAGATCACCCGGCTGAGCCTGCCGGCGGGTCTGAGGAGCCTGAACGCCTCATACAATCAGCTTACGGCGCTGGACCTCTCGTCCTGCCCGGCGATCGAGGCCGTGTATGTCAGCGGGAATGCCCTCACGTCGCTGGATGCCGGAGGCCATGCCGCACTCCGCGCCCTGGCCTGCGACAGCAATGCGCTGACCGAATTGCGCCTGGGCGGCTGTAGCGCCCTGCGTTTCCTGGAAGCCTGGAGCAACCAGCTGACCGACCTGGACCTGAGTGGCCTGGCCGCCCTGGAAATGGCCGGCGTGTCGATGAACCGCCTGGGCTCCCTGAACGTGGAAGGCTGCCGGGGGCTTCGGTCCCTGTTCTGCCAGGACAACGCGCTCGCCGCCCTGGATATCCGCAGCTGCACCGCCCTGGAGAACCTCTATGCCCACCAAAACGGCCTGACCGCCATCGACCTGTCGCAAAATGCCAGGCTGCGCGGCCTGCGGCTTTCGGACAACAGCCTGACCGCCCTGGACCTGAGCGGCCTGCCCGCCTTGAAAGCGATGTACTGCACGGGCAATCCCGACCTGCAGGAAATCCGGATTTCCCCGGAAACCGACCTGGAGGCCGTGTTCTGGTACAAAGATGAATCTGCCCATTATACCCCCTATCTGAATAACGATGAAATGTATCCCTGTCATGCTGGCTTTGGTCCTGGGGACCGTCGCCACCGCCCAACACCGGATGAATCCGGAAGCCCTCGCCCGTTTGCAAGAGAACCCCGCCCGGGCCGGGGTCAACACCCATGCCTATGAGTTCCCCGAGATCCAGGACACGCCCGCACCCGCAGGTTTCAAGCCTTTCTATATCAGCCATTATGGCCGCCATGGCTCCCGCAGTGACTGGGGGCTGGGCAGTTACCGGCGGCTGGAAAAAGGACTGGCCGCCGCCCAGCAGGAAGGACTGCTGACCGCGGAAGGGGAGGCCCTGCTGCAGGAAACGCGGCTTGTCATTGAAAAGACCGACAACATGAACGGCCGCCTGACGCCCCTGGGCCTGGAAGAGCACAAGACAATCGCTTCGCGGATGTATCACCGCTATCCCCGGGTGTTCAAGAAGGGCAGCCGGCGGATACACGCCAATTCGAGCATCGTGCCCCGCTGCATCGTCAGCATGGCGGGATTCACCACTTCGCTGGCCGCCACCGACCCGAAGTTGCAGATTACGATGGACACCGGCGAGACCATCATGAACTGGATTTCCAGCGACATGACCGCAGAAGACCGCAGGGCTTCGCAGCCCTATCTGGACAAGCTGTGGGCTTCCTTCATCCCCGACACCCTGTTCTCCCGCGAGCAACTGTTCACGGACGTGGCGGCCTCCCGGGCCCTGATTCCCTCCGCCATGACGATGATGGAGGATATCTATGCGGTGGCGCGGATGCAGGAATCCTTTGAAATCCAGGCAGATCTGTTCCGTCACCTGCCCATGGACGCCATCTATAAGTTCTGGGAATGGTCCAGCGTGGAGATCTACTTCCGCCAGGACAATTCCGTGGAATTCGGCGACCGGCGCATGCGGACGGCTGCCGCGCTGCTCAAGGACTTCATCCGCAGGGCCGATGCCGCCATCCAGACGGGCGAGATGTGCGCCGACCTGCGTTTCGGGCATGATTACGGGCTCTTGGGACTTGTCGGTGCCATGGGCCTGGAAGGCGTAGGCGACCGCCTGACCTTCGACGAGGCCTGCTATGGCTGGCTGGGGGACAAGCTGATCCCTTTCGCCTCCAATGTACAATGGATCTTCTACCGCAACCGAAGCGGCGAGGTACTTGTGAAATTCCTGTACAACGAGCAGGAGAACCTGCTCCGGGGACTCCAGCCCTATGCCGGCCCCTATTACCGTTGGTCGGACGTCAAAGCCCTGTGGGAAAAGGCCCCGTACATGCAGTAAGGAGCTGTCTTTCCGATCATTAGGATCAGCGCAGATATTCCGTAGGATCGAAGCCCGCAAGGGCTTCTTTTCGTTCCCGGCAGGTGGCGCAGTCGCCGCAATGCACCGCGCCGCCCTCATAACAGGAATAGGTATCGGCAAAGGGGACGCCGAGTTCCTGGCCGACCAGGCCGATCTCCCGCTTGCTCATCCGGCAGAAAGGGGAGAGGATCTGGATATGTTCATAGGTTCCCTCCTGCGCCGCCGCATCGATCGCCGAGATGAATCCGGGCCGGCAGTCGGGATAAATGTCATGGTCACCGGCATGGTTGGCGATCAGGACGGTATCCAGGCCATGGCTCTCCGCCAGCCCCACCGCGACAGACAGCATGATGCCGTTGCGGAAGGGAACGACCGTGCTTTTCATGTTCTGCGTGTCGTAATCCGCATGGGGGATCTCCGGGCCGCCTTTGAGCAGGCTGCTGCGGAAATACTGCCCGATAAAGTCCAGCGGAATCACCAGATGCCGCACGCCCAGGCGTTCGCAGTTCTTCCGGGCACAGGCCGTCTGGGGCTCATCCTGCCGCGCGCCATAGGTAAACGTCACAGCCAGAGCGATTTCCTTGTGATATTTGTACAGCAGGACAGAACTGTCCATCCCGCCTGAATAGACCAACAATGCTTTCATCCTTTTCTAATTTGGGGCGAAGTTACTACTTTTTGATGAATTATCCACAGGAAAACGCCCCTGTGACGCGGTAGAACGCCAAACTTTTCGTAACTTTGCCTGTAACCACAACAAATGAATTTGACAGCATGAAATCCGAGCACGAATTTGACGTGATTATCATCGGCGGCGGCATCACCGGAGCCGGAACGGCCCGTGACTGCGCCCTGCGCGGCCTGAAAGTGCTGCTGGTCGAACGGCACGACATCGCGGACGGAGCCACAGGCCGCAACCACGGACTGCTGCACAGCGGCGCCCGATATGCCGTGACCGACCGTGAATCCGCGACCGAATGCATCGAGGAAAACCTGATTCTCAAAAAAGTGGCCCGCCACTGCGTGGATGACACGACGGGCTTTTTCATCACCCTGCCGGAAGATGACCTGGCCTACCAGGCCAAATTCGTGGAGGCCTGTACAGCGGCCGGCATCCGGGCGGAAGTCCTGGACCCCGCTGAAGCCATCCGGCTGGAGCCTTCCGTCAATCCGTCCATCATCGGGGCTGTCCGGGTGCCGGACGGTTCCGTGGATCCTTTCCGGCTTTGCTCGTCGAATGTCATCGACGCGAAACTGCACGGGGCCAAAGTCCTGGTATATACCGAAGTCATCGGTTTCATCAAACAAGGGGACACGGTCCGGGGCGTCCGGGTCAGGGACCATAAGACAGGGGAGACGGCGGAATACTACGCGCCGGTCACCGTTAACGCCGGCGGCATCTGGGGCCACCATATCGCCGAAATGGCCGGCGTCTCGGTCGGCATGTTCCCGGCCAAAGGCGCCCTGCTGATTTTCGCCCACCGCGTCAACGGCATCGTACTGAACCGTTGCCGCAAGCCGGCCAATGCCGATATCTTGGTCCCGGGCGACACGGTCTGCGTCATCGGTACGACCTCGACCAAGGTTCCTTTCGAAGCCTGTGACGACATGCAGGTCACCCCGGACGAGGTGAACCTGCTGCTCTCGGAAGGTGCCAAACTCGCGCCTTGCCTGGAAACGACCCGCGTGCTGCGCGCCTATGCCGGCGTACGCCCCCTGGTCTCCGCCGACAACGACCCTTCCGGGCGCAACATCAGCCGAGGCATCGTCCTGCTGGACCACGAAACCCGAGACGGTCTCAAAGGATTCATTACGATAACTGGCGGTAAATTGATGACATACAGGCTTATGGCTGAGCAGGCAACGGACCTGGTCTGTCACAAGCTCCACGTCAGCGCCGGCTGCGTCACGCGGGATGTCCCGCTGCCGGGCTCCGAAAGCCAGAACCTGGAGGAGGCTGCCAAGAAGATCTGGACCGCACCGACCACCACCCAGAAAGCCGCCGTCGGCCGCTTAGGCGACAACGCCGGCAAGATTCCGCTGGACGACGTGTATTCCCAAAGCCTGGTCTGCGAATGCGAGCAGGTGTCCGTCGGGGAAGTCAATGCCGCCATCGAACACCTGGACGTCCACAATCTGGTGGATATCCGCCGCCGGACCCGCGTCGGCATGGGCACCTGTCAGGGAGAGCTCTGCGGATGCCGTACGGCCGGTCTGCTGGCCAAAGCCCACAGTTGCACGGCCAAGGCCAAGGAAGACCTGAAAGGATTCATGCGGGAACGCTGGAAAGGCATGTACCCCGTTGCCTGGGGAGAAACCCTGCGCGAGAGCGAGTACTCGCAATGGGTCTATTCCGAAGTCCTGGGGCTGAACGAATAACCATTGCACCGAGATATGCATTTTGACAGTATCATCATAGGAGGCGGCCTGTCCGGCCTGGTCTGCGGCCTGAAGCTGCAGCGGGCGGGCCATAAATGCGTGATTGTTTCTACGGGGCAGAATGCGATGCATTTTTCCTCCGGCGCCTTCGGCCTGCTGGCCCGCCTGCCGGACGGAACCCCGGTAGAGGAGCCCCTGAAGGCCCTTTCTGCATTGCCGGAGGCGCATCCTTACCGGAAAATCGGCCTGGAGAAGATGACCGCCTATGTCCATGCGGTCCGGCCCCTTTTCGCTTCCTGCGGCGTTCCGCTGACGGGCGAAGAAGAGCGCAACCAGTTCATGGTCAGCCCGACGGGCAACTACAAATCCGCCTGGCTGGCCCTTTCGGACGTCACGCTGCTCCCGGACAAGGAGAGCCGGATCGGGGAGAAAGCCTTGATCGTCAACCTGAAAGGCTATCTGGACTTCAACACGGCCTTCATCGCGGAAGGCCTTGAGAAACGGGGCACGTCCTGCCGGATCGAAGCCCTGGACCTGCCGGAATTCGCCCGGCTGCGCACCAGCCCTTCCGAGATGCGGTCGGTCAACATCGCCCGCGTCCTGGAATCGCCGGATGTCGTGGACGCTTTCGCGCTTGCCGTATGCAACCTGCTGAAAGACGAGGACACCGTCATCCTTCCTTCCGTCTTCGGCCTGCGGGGCGGAGCCTGCCTGGTCAGCATCCGGGAGCGGATCCCGGTCAATACCGTATTTATCGGCACGATGCCGCCCTCCGTCCCGGGAATCCGTTCCCAGCTGCTCCTGAAGAAGGCTTTCGAAGCGGCCGGCGGTACCTTCCTCAGCGGCGACCAGGCCCGGGATGCCGAATTTGACGGAGACCGGGTGATGAGCCTCCGCACGGAGAATCTGGGGACCTTGCGCCTGACGGCGGACCATTTTATCCTGGCCACCGGAAGCTTCTTCAGCAAGGGTCTCTGGGCCACGCCGGAACGGGTCGTGGAGCCCCTGATGGGGCTGGACGTCGAGGCCGACCAGAGCCGGATGGACTGGTATGACCGGGATTTCTTCGCCGAGCAGCGTTATATCGGCTTCGGCGTCCGGACCGATGAGCGTTTCCACCCGATGCGGGAGGGGAGACCCGTCGAAAACCTCTATGCGATCGGTTCCGTGGTCGGAAACTGCAATTCCGTCAAACTGGGCTGTGGCGCCGGTGTGGCCCTGATGACCGCCCTGACCGTGGCTGACGAAATAATCCATGAGTAACTATGCAGGAAAGCAATTTTAGCGTCAATAATTTCGAGCAGTGCATCAAATGCACGATCTGCACGGCATACTGCCCCGTCGTTCCCGTCAATCCGCTCTATCCCGGGCCCAAACAGGCCGGGCCTGACGGAGAGCGCCTCCGCCTGAAGAATCCGTTCTTTTTCGACGAGAACCTCAAGTATTGCATGAACTGCAAACGCTGCGAAAACGCCTGTCCTTCAGGCGTCAAGATCGCAGACATCATCCACTCCGCCCGCATGCGCTACAGCCATCATACGCCTTCCCTGCGGGACCGTATCCTGGCCGGTACGGACTTCATGGGCCGGGCGGCCCGACCCGTCGCCCCGCTGGTCAATGCGGTCGTGCGCACCCAGCCTGTGAAAGCCCTGATGCACGGGGTGCTGGGGGTGGACAAGCACAGGACCTTCCCCGCCTACCAGATGAAAGGCTTCACCGGTTGGTTCAAACGCCATGCGGCCGCTCAGCAGGGCAGCTATGCCCACCAGGTCGCCTTCTTCCATGGATGTTCCACCGAATTCCAGCATCCCGAAGTGGGCAAGGCCTTCGTCCGGGTGCTCAATGCCCTGGGATGGGGCGTCCAGCTGCTGGACGAGCAGTGCTGCGGCGTCGCCATGATTTCCAACGGACTGTGGAAGGCGGCCGCCCGGCATGCCCGCCACAACATCCGGGCGTTCTCGCGGACGGAGCTCCCGATCGTCACGACGGCTTCGACCTGCACCCTGACCATGCGCGATGAATATCCGGATATCCTGAAAGTGGACAACGCCGCCGTGCGCGACCGTATCGTGCTGGTGGAGAAGTTCTTATACGAACTGCTCGACGAAGGCCGGGTGAAGCTGGTGTTCAAGCCCGATTTCCATGCCCGCGTCGCCTACCACATCCCCTGCCACATGGAAAAGCTCGGCTGGAGCATTTTCACCCGGGAACTGCTCGGGATGATTCCGGGACTGGAACTGACCGTGCTGGACAGCGGCTGCTGCGGCATCGCCGGCACCTATGGCTTCAAAAAAGAGAATTACGCTTTCTCCCAGGCCATCGGCAAGCCCCTCTTCGACCAGATCCGCTCCGTCGCGCCGGACTATGTCACCTCGGAATGCGACACCTGCAAGTGGCAGATCGAAATGTCCACCGGATTTGCCGTGAAGAATCCCGTCCTCATCCTCGCGGAGGCACTGGACCTGGAAGCCACGGCACGGGCGAACGGGGCTGCGCAGGTTCCGCAGGCATAGCGTTGAGAAAAATTAATAAAACGATTGATATATCGATAATTATTGCTATATTTGAAGCCGTACGGCGGGAACGCCGCCAGAAAGAACTCCAATTAATTTAATACTTATGGCTTACAAAATCATTGACATCCAGGGCGTAGGCGCAGTTTACGCCGAGAAACTCATCGCAGTGGGCGTTGAGACCATCGACCAGCTCCTTGAAAAAGGTGCGACCCCCAAGGGCCGGAAAGATCTCGAAGATGCGACCGGTATTTCCGGAAAGCTCATTCTGACTTGGGTCAACCACGCTGACCTGTGCCGTATCAAGGGTGTCGGTCCTCAGTTCTCCGAACTGCTCGAGGCCGCCGGCGTCGATACCGTCAAGGAACTCAAGAACCGCAATGCCGCGAACCTCGCCCAGAAGATGCTTGAGGTGAACGAGCAGGAGCACCGGACCAAGAGAGTCCCCACCGAGGTGGAGATTCAGCGTATGATTGACCAGGCGAAGGAACTTCCTGCCGTCGTCACTTACTAAGCGGCCACGCCTGCCCGTAAGGGGAGGGTGCCTTTCCCGGACAGGCTGCGGATGGATTTCACGGACCGTGAGACATCCCGCGCCTGCGGAAATAGATTCCCAAAGCGGACGACCCGTGCCAAGCCGGTCGTCCGTTTCGGTATGAGGACCGCACTGTCCGGACAGGATGGAACAAGAAGATCAAGGATATGAAAAAATTTTGGATGCTCATGACAGCAGGCGTCGTTTGCGCTGCTTGCAGCGGACCGGGCGTAAAGCCCGCCATTCCATCTGATGCAGAAGTTGAAGCGAAGGTGGAAAAAGTATTGAAACAGATGACCTTGGAAGAGAAAGCCGGTCAGCTGCTTCAGCTCAATATCACCACGATTTTTACTGACGGACAACTGGATACGGCCAAACTGGCCGAGATGGTGGGCGTATATAAGGTCGGCTCTTTCCTGAATGCCATCAACGACCAGGCGCAGCCCCATACGGTCGTGGCCGACGTCATCCGCAAGATCCAGGAAGTGTCCCTGCGCGAACTGCATATACCCTGCATCTACGGCTTGGACGAAATCCACGGATCCACCTATGTGTCTGACGGTGTGCTGTTTCCGCAGGAAATCAACCTGGCAGCCACCTTCAACCGCGAGCATGCGGCTGCCATGGGACGTGCCATCGCCTACGAGACCCGTTCGGCCCTGGTGCCCTGGGTCTTCTCTCCGGTGATGGACCTCGGCCGTGACCCTCGTTGGCCGCGGATGTGGGAAAGCTGGGGCGAGGATTCCTATCTCCAGGAACAGATGGCGGTCGCCGAAGTCCTCGCGATGCAGGGACCGGACCCGAACCACATCGACGGGGAGCATGTCGGCGTCAGCATCAAGCATTACATGGCCTATGGCGCACCGTGGAGCGGAAAAGACCGCACCCCGGCCTACCTGTCGCCTTCGGACCTGCGGGAAAAGTATTTCCGCCCCTTCAAATCCTGCATCCAGGCCGGCGCGCTGAACATGATGATCAACTCCGCCTCCATCAACGGCGTCCCGATGCATGCCAACAAGACCTTGCTAACGGGCTGGGTCAAGGAAGAGCTCAACTGGGACGGCATGATGGTGACCGACTGGGCGGATATCGACAACCTCTATACCCGCGAACACGTGGCGACCGACAAGAAGGACGCCCTGGCGATGGGCATCAACGCCGGTATCGACATGGTCATGGACCCTTATGACCCGGAAACGGCCGTACAGATCCGCGAACTGGTCCAGGAGGGGAGGATCCCCATGGCCAGGCTGGACGATGCCGTGCGCAGGATACTCCGCATGAAAGTCCGCCTGGGACTGTTCAACCAGCCGGTCTGGGACAACAGCGGATATGCCAAGACGGGCGGCGAAGAATTCCGCGCGCAGGCCCTGGCCGCCGCGCTGGAATCCGAGGTGCTGCTCAAGAACGAAGGCGGCATCCTGCCCCTGCGCAAGGGGACACGGATCCTCGTAACGGGTCCGAACGCCCATTCGATGCGTACGCTCAACGGCGGCTGGTCCTACACCTGGCAGGGCGTCCGGGCCGATGACTTCGCCAAGGAGTACAATACGATCCTGGAAGCGGTCAGGAACCGTTTCGGCGAAGACTGCGTCACCTACGCCACCGGCGTTGTCTATGACGACGTTGAATGGGAGAAGGACCATGCCGTGGGCATTGACCGGGCCGTCGCCGCGGCTGCCGGAGCCGATGTCATCCTGGCCTGCATCGGGGAGAATTCCTACTGCGAGACCCCCGGAAACACCAACGACCTGAATCTGTCCGAGAACCAGAGACAGCTGGTCCGCGCCCTCGCGGCCACCGGAAAACCGGTCATCCTGGTCCTGAATGAAGGCCGGCCGCGTATCCTGGGCGATATCGAGCCGCTGGCGAAGGCCGTCGTGGACATCATGCTGCCCGGAAACCATGGCGCGGATGCGCTCGCCATGCTGCTCTCCGGAGATGCGAACTTCAGCGGGAAGCTTCCGTTCACCTATCCCCGCCACATCAACGCGCTCCATAATTATGATTATAAGGTATCCGAGAACGTGGCGACGATGGGCGGCCTGTACAATTACGACGCCGTGATGGACGTCCAGTGGCCTTTCGGTCACGGACTCAGCTATACCGAGTTTGCTTACAGCGGGCTGAAAGTCTCGCAGGAGTCCTTCCAGGCAGGGGATACCCTGAGCTTCGAGGTCACCGTCACCAACAAAGGCCAGGTGGCCGGACAGGAATCCGTCCTGCTGTATTCGAGCGACCTGGTGGCCAGCCTGATCCCGGATGTCAAGCGGCTGCGCCAGTTCACCAAAGTCAGCCTGGCTCCCGGAGAATCCACCGTGGTCCGGCTGGAAGTGCCGGCTAAGGAACTCGCCTTCGTCGGCGCAGACGGGAAATGGCGCCTGGAGGCTGGCGACTTCCGTATCGCCGTGGGCAGTGAATCCCTCATGATCCGCTGCACGCAGACGAAGGTTTGGGACAGCCCGAACATCGACTAAACCCCGCATGGCTTCCTTGCCTTTCCTCCGGTTTGCCGGAGCGAAAACGGCAGGGAAGCCTTTCTCTTTTATATCGCAAAACGATATTAACAAAAATGTTATAGCTTAAAACATTTTTGTTGTATTACTTAATAATCAGGATTTTAATAAAAATTGCAAACTTCGCTTGTCTGTCTGCTGTCGGAAGCCTATCCGGAGCTGAAAAATCACTGGGAATTGCCCGGAACCATCCTGGATTGCCGGGATATTCCGGGAACGACCTGCTACTGTGACGCCGAGGCGCAGGCGCTTCTCCGCCGGCGGCTGGAGGGTTGCGGACCTGCTTTCATCCGCTGGATAGACACGGGGGACTACCACTACCTTTCCCGCCTGAACGCGCCGCATGAACCCTATAGCCTGATCCTGCTCGACCACCATCCGGACATGCAGCCGGCCGCCTTCGGGCCGGTACTGAGCTGCGGCGGCTGGGTGCGGACGCTGCTGGAGGAAGACCCGCTGCTGGACGACGTCTTGCTCATCGGCATCGATCCTGCCCTGGAGGAGGAGACCGCCGGCTTCCCGGACCGGGTGCGCGTCGTCACGGAGGCGCGCTTCCATGAGGCATTCTCCCTGCGCATGCACAAACCGGTATTCCTGTCGATTGACAAAGATGTCCTGCGGCTGGAGGATGCCCGGACGGACTGGGACCAGGGAAGTATGTCCCTCGAAGGGCTTCTGTATATCCTGGAAGGCATTTTTGCCGAGAACCGGGTGCTCTGCGCCGACATCTGCGGGGAGCGGCCGGAGTCCCGGGGCGGAACGCCGCAGGACCGGGCCGTCAACGCCGCTACGAACGCCGCGCTGCAAAAGGCCCTGCTCCGTCTCGCAAATCTTTGAAAGCGCGCGGAAAGCCCGAAATTATTCGTATATTTGTACACTTACACACGTGTACCATGCAGAAGCCGTTTTACGCGCTCGTCCTGTTCCTGGGAATCTTCCTGGGCTGCGGCGAAACATCAGGGAACAAACAGCAGGGAGCGGAGCAGACCGCTTCCCCGGAATCCGTACAAACCTTCCTCCCGGCCACATCGAAACAGGCCCAGCACGGCCTGGAATTGCCGTATTCCTATGGCAATGAGAACATCATTGAGCACATGGGCTATACCCTGTCCTACAACGAGCGGCACCGGATCCCCAACTGGGTAGCCTGGGAGCTGCTTTCCAGCGAATTGTACGGAGACTTCGACCGGGCGGAGAAATTCACCCCCGACCCGGCCTGGAAAGGACGCCAGGCCTATGACAGCGATTATTCCGGATCCGGATATGACCGCGGCCACATGGCCCCTTCCGGCGACATGAAATGGAGTTCGCAGACCATGCGGGAGTGCTTTTACCTGACCAACGTATGTCCGCAGCACCACAACCTCAATAGCGGCGTGTGGAACGACCTGGAAAAACAGACCCGCAAGGAAGCCAAGTATTACGGCACCATCTGGATCTGCTGCGGGCCTGTCATCGACCGGGGGAAAGGGACGATCGGCCGGAACAAAGTGCTCATTCCGGACGGTTTCTTCAAAGCCCTGCTCGCCCGGAGGAAGGACGGCAGCTACACCAGCATCGGATTTTACTTCCCGAACGAAGCCGGCGACCTGGGGCTGGGCCGCTACGCCATGAGCATCGACGAGCTGGAGAAACTCACCGGCATGGACTTTTTCGTCAACCTCGACTATGCCGTCCAGGAGAAAATTGAAAAAACATACGATCTTTGGGATTGGCGGATAAAAAAGTAAGAAATCTGTTTATAATCGCTTAAAGTTTTTTATATTTGTAACCACTAATCCCGCCATTCATGAATCGGATCACCCTGGCAGACGCAACACCCCGCAGACTGGTATTCTACCTGGCTATGGAGGAGTATGTCGCCGGGCATCGGGAGGCCTTACTGCCGGCCGGTTCTGAAGGGGCCTTTTTCCTGTGGCGGGTCGCTCCGACCGTGATTTTCGGCCGGCATCAAGTCCTGGAGACGGAAGTCAACCTGCCTTATTGCCGGGAGAACGGCGTGCAGTGGTACCGGCGGAAAAGCGGCGGGGGATGCGTGTATGCCGACCCCGGGAACATCATGCTTTCGGCCATCTATCCGGATACCGACGTCACGGCGACGTTCCAGCGTTATCTGTCCCGGCTGGCCGGGGCCCTGCAGCAGGCCGGCGTTCCGGCCGAGGCCACAGGACGGAACGACATCCTCGTGAACGGGCGCAAAGTATCGGGAAACGCATTCTTCCGTCTGCCCAACGGCAGCATCGTACATGGGACGATGCTCTATGACACCGACTTCGAAGCCCTGCAGCAGGCCATCACCCCCTCCCAGGCCAAGCTCGGCAGCAAAGGCGTCGCTTCCGTCCGGCAGCATGTCACCAACCTGCGCGACCTGTTGCCCCAAGGCCCGCTCCAGCAAATCGAAGCTTTCGAGGATTACCTGTACGAAGCCTTCTGCGCGGGGGAGGATGAGATTGTATTAAACGATAAGCAAATCGCTGAAATAGAAGAAATTGAATCGGGATACCTGGAACCGGACTTTATCTCCGGGAAATCGCACGGACATCCCGTTTTCCGGCAGGGGAAAGCCGAAGGGGCGGGGGAGATCGGCGCCGAATTCGACCTGGAAAACGGACGCATCGTCCGCTGCCGGCTGCAGGGAGATTTCTTCCCCGTGTCCGCCCAGGTGAACGAACAGCTCTCCAGCCGGCTGCACGGCGTCCCTTTCACCCGGGAAGGGGTGGCGGCCGCCCTGGAGGGGATATCCCTCGACGCGTGGATCCTCCACCTGTCCAACGAAGCGTTCCTAAACATCATATTCAATACGGAAACAACTGAAAATCAATAAGTCAATGGAAGAAAACCTGAAGAAAACCTGTCTTTATGACAAGCATGTCGCCCTCGGGGCGAAAATGAGCCCGTTCGCCGGGTATATCATGCCCATACAATACAGCTCCATCACGGAGGAACACCTGGCCGTGAGAACGAAAACCGGCATGTTCGACGTCTCCCACATGGGCGAGGTCTTCGTCAGCGGACCGGATGCAGAAGCCTTTGTCAATCATATATTTACCAACGAGATCCGGGGCTTCGAGCCCGGCAAGGTCCTCTATGGCATGATGCTGTATCCCAGCGGCGGCGTCGTGGACGACCTGCTGGTCTATCGGGAATTCCAACCGGACCATTTCCTGCTGGTCGTCAATGCGGCCAACATCGAAAAGGACTATGCCTGGATCTGCGAACAGGCGAAAGGCTATGACGTCGTGCTCGACAACGCCTCCGAATCCTGGGGCCAGATCGCCGTCCAGGGGCCGCTGGCCGAGAAGACGCTGCTGGACCTGTTCGGATGGGACGAAGCGGCCCGGCTGGGCTTCTACACCTATTATGAAGGGACTTACCAGGGCGCACGGATGATTGTCAGCCGCACCGGCTATACGGGCGAAGACGGCTTTGAGATTTACACCGCCCCCGCCGGAATCAACGACCTCTGGGACAAGCTGATCGCCGCCGGCGTAACCCCTTGCGGGCTGGGCTGCCGCGACACCCTGCGCTTTGAAGCCGGCCTGCCCCTGTACGGAGACGAGCTCAGCGCCGAGATCACCCCGGTAGAAGCCGGTCTGGGCATGTTCTGCAAATATGACAAAGACTTCATCGGCAAGGAGGCCCTGCTCGCGCAGAAGGCGGCGGGCCCCGCACGGAAGCTGGTCGGCATCGAAATCTTCGACAAGGCCATTCCGCGGGCCGGATATCCGGTAGAGCTGGAAGACGGAACGCAAGTGGGCGTCGTCACGACCGGCTACCATTCCATTTCCCTGGACAAGAGCATCTGCTTCGCCATGGTGCAGGCGGAATATGCCGCCCTGGATACGCCGCTGTCCATCCACATCCGCAAGAAAGTGTTCCCGGGCAAAGTGGTCAAAAAGCGTTTTTATCAAACGAATTATAAAAAGTAACAAATTAAATATCAATCATTATGAGTAAAGTAATTGAAGGTTTGCTTTATAGCGAATCCCACGAGTGGGTCAAGGTGGAAGGCGACATCGCCGTCATCGGTGTTTCTGATTTTGCCCAGAAGGAAATGGGCGACATCACCTATGTGGACGCCCCCGAGGTGGAAGACGAGGTCACGGCCGGTGAAGAATTCGGCGCCCTGGAAAGCGTGAAGGCCTCCAGCGACCTGTACAGCCCGGTCAGCGGCGAGGTGGTCGAAGTCAACGAAGCCCTCGAAGACCAGCCCGAACTCATCAACTCCGACGCCTACGGCGCCTGGATCATCAAGGTGAAAATGAGCGACACCTCCGAACTGGACGCCCTGATGGATGCTGCCGCCTACCAGGCCCTGACGGAAAAGTAGCCATGGCCGGTTTTTCCTATTTCCCGCATACCGAAGACGACCTTCGCGTGATGCTGGAGAGAATCGGCGTAGCTTCGCTCGACGATTTGTACCAGGACGTGCCCGAACGCTTCGTCTTCCGGGGCGAATATGACCTGCCGGACGCCATGTCCGAGCAGCAGGTGAGGGATTATTTCGAGTCCCTGGCCGCGCAGAACGCCCGTCTGAAGATCTTTGCCGGGGCCGGTGCCTACGACCATTATACGCCCGCCGTCGTCCCCTATATCACGTCCCGCAGCGAATTCCTGACGGCATACACGCCCTATCAGGCCGAAATCTCACAGGGTACGCTCCGCTATATCTTCGAATACCAGAGCATGGTCTGCACGCTGACCGGCATGGATGTCAGCAACGCCTCCCTGTACGACGGCCCCACGGCAGCCGCCGAGGCCATGAAAATGGCCCTGGCCTGCACCAAGAAAAAGACGCGGGTGCTGCTGTCCCGGACCTTGCTGCCCCACGTCATCCGCGTGGTGGAGACCTATGCCCGCTTCCACGGTGTGGAGTTGGGCTATATCGACGCCCGGGATGGCCAGACCTCTCTGGAGAGCCTGCAGAAAGAGCTTGAGGCAGGGGATGTGGCCGGCATCATCGTCCCGCAGATCAACCGCTATGGCATTATCGAGGACCTGGGCGGCTTCGAAGAGGCCGTCCATGCGGCCAAGGCCGTGGCCATCGCCTATTGCGACCCTTCCGCCCTGGCCGTCATCAAGACCCCGGGAGAATGGGGATTCGACATCGCGGTCGGTGACGGACAGCCGCTGGGCATTCCCGTCAGCTTCGGCGGCCCTTACGTCGGCTTCATGGCCTGCCGCAAGGACTATGTCCGGAAAATGCCCGGACGTATCGTCGGCCAGACCACCGATGCGGACGGCAAACGCTGCTATGTCCTGACGCTCCAGGCCCGCGAACAGCACATCCGCCGGGAGAAGGCCACGAGCAACATCTGCTCCAACGAGAGCCTGATGGCCCTGTATGTGACCGTCTATCTGTCCCTGATGGGCCCGAAAGGCCTGCGGAAAGTCAACTGCCTCAGCTACGGCGGCGCCCATTATCTGCACGACGAGCTGCTGAAAACCGGGAAATTCGAAGAGGTCTTCACCAAACCTTTCCTGAAGGAATTCGTGCTGAAACCCTTGGTTGACACCGAGAAACTTCAGCAGAAACTCTATGAAGGCGGCTTCTTCGCAGCCCTCTCCACAGAGGAAGGCTACGTCAGTTTCTGCGTGACCGAAAAACGCAGCAAAGAGGAAATCGATGCCCTGGTGGCCCTGGTAAAGGAGGTATAGCCATGAAATATTACGACAAACTCATTTTCGAACTTTCGAAACCGGGAAGGCAGGGATTCACCCTTCCTGAGAATGGCTATGGCCGCTGTGTCAAAGAACTGCCCGAAGGGTTGCGCCGGCAAAGCGAACCGGAGCTTCCCGAGGTCAGCGAGCCCGACGTGGTCCGCCACTATACCAACCTGTCCCAGATGAATTTCGGCGTCGATACCGGATTCTATCCCCTGGGCAGCTGTACGATGAAATACAATCCCAAGGTCAACGAGGAAGTGGCGGCGATGCCCGGTTTTACCGGCCTGCATCCGCTCCAGCCGGGCGTTGATGGCGCCAAAGCCGTCATCGAAGGACTGGACAAAGCCCTCTCCGCCATCACGGGTATGGCCCGCTTCACCTTCGAGCCCTGCGCCGGCGCCCATGGCGAGCTGACCGGCCTGATGATCATGCGTTCCTATCACATGCGCCGGGGCGACCTGGCCCGCACCAAGGTCATCGTTCCGGACAGCGCCCATGGCACCAACCCGGCCAGTGCCGCGGTCTGCGGCCTGGAAGTCGTCGAGGTGAAGTCCAACGCCGCCGGTCTGGTGGATGTGGAAGACCTCAAGCCTTTGCTGGGACCGGATATCGCCGGCATCATGATGACCAATCCGAACACGCTCGGCCTGTTCGAGCGGGAGATCGGCGAGATTGCGGCATTGGTCCACGCCTGCGGCGGCCTGCTGTACTATGACGGGGCCAACATGAACCCGATGCTGGGCGTCGTCCGGCCCGGAGACATGGGCTTCGACATCATGCACCTGAACCTGCACAAGACCTTCTCCACCCCGCATGGCGGCGGTGGTCCGGGCAGCGGTCCCGTCGGTGTGGCCGCCCATCTGGCCGACCTGCTTCCGACAATCCAGGTATCCGGATTCCATGGCAATTTCGGCGTCATGCTCCGGGCCTATGCCTATATCCTGATGCTGGGACGGCAGAACGTAAAACTGGCGGGCAAATACGCCACCGTTTCCGCCAACTACATCAAAGAATCCCTGAAGGATGTCTATAAGCTGCCCATTCCGACCGTTTGCAAGCACGAATTCGTCTTCGACGGACTGGTCGATGACGGCGCACGGGAAGGACGCGAGGGCGCGACGACCCTGGACGTGGCCAAACGCCTGCTGGACTTCGGTTTCCATGCGCCCACCATCTATTTCCCGCTGCTCTTCCACCAGGCCCTGATGATAGAGCCTACGGAGACGGAGTCGCTGGAGACCTTGGATGCCTTTATCGACGTCATGCGGAAAATCGCGGCGGAGGCGGCCGAAGACCCGGCCATCCTCAAGGAAGCGCCACATGGCGCCCCGATCCGCCGTCCCGACGAGACGACGGCGGCCCGGCAGCCCATTCTGAAATACCAAGACGCCTGAGCCATGAGACTGGTCATCATCGGTGCGGGGCCCGGCGGTTACGAGACCGCCGTGGCCGCCGCCAAGGCGGGACTTGAGGTCACCGTCATATCGGACGGGCCGGTCGGGGGCACCTGCCTGAACGAAGGTTGCATTCCGACCAAGGCCCTCTGCAGGAATGCCGAGGTACTGGAAACGGTCCGGCGGGCAGGGGAGTTCGGCTTGGACGTCCCCGCCTTCCAGGTGGACTGGGAGCAGGTGATGCGCCGCAAGGATGCCGTCGTCGAGCAGCTGCGCGGCGGCGTGGAATTCCTCTTGCGCGGGAAAAACATCCAGCTGGTGTATGGGAAAGCCTCCTTCAAGGATGCCCATACGGTCTACGTCGGCGATGCGGAATATCCGGCGGATTTTATCATCATCGCCACCGGCTCCTACAGTGCGACCCTGCCCATCCCCGGCAACGACCTGCCGGGCGTGGTGAGTTCGCGGGAGATCCTTGCGCTGGACGCTGTGCCCCGCCGGCTCTGCGTCATCGGCGCCGGGGTCATCGGGCTGGAATTCGCTTCCATCTTCACGCGTTTCGGGGCGGAGGTCTCCGTGGTGGAATACTGCAAGGATATCCTTCCCCGATTCGATGTCGATTTGGCTAAACGGCTGAAACAGACCCTTTCCAAACGCGGCATTTCTATCGATACTTCCGCTCAGGTCCAGGCCATCGAGGCCACGCAGGACGGGCTGCAGGTACGGTATCTGAAAAAGGACAAGGAATGCGTCATCGAGGCGGACAAGGTTCTGATGGCCGTCGGCCGGCGTGCCCGTGTCGATTCCGTCAACCTGGACGACATCGGGATTGCCTATACCCCCCGGGGCATCCAGACCGATGCTCGGATGCGGACCAACCTGCCGCACATCTATGCCATCGGAGACGTGACGGGCGGAATGATGCTGGCGCATGTCGCCACCTTCCAAGGCCTGGTCGCGCTGGATGACATCCTCGGGCAGGCCGGCATCGCCCATGCCCCGCAGCACATCGACCTTTCCGTCGTCCCGGCTGCCGTATTCACGGATCCGGAGGTGGCGACCGTCGGGCTCACCGAAGAAGACTGCGAGGCCAAAGGCTTGTCCGTCAAGTGTTTGAAGTCCATGTACCGGGCCAACGGCAAGGCCGTCAGCATGGGCGAGCCGGAAGGCTTCTGCAAGGTCATCGTCTCGCAGGATGACGGCCGCATCCTCGGCTGTCACTTGTTCGGCGCCCATGCCGCGGACATCATCCAGGAGGTCACTGCCCTTATCAGCCGGAAGGCGACGCTCCCGCAGTTCCAGGATATCATCCATGCCCATCCTACCTTGACCGAGGTGCTGCAAAGCGCCGTTCATTCCGCATAGGGATTATCCCATACGGAATCAGGGGTGGTCAGTTCGACTGGCCACCCCTGATTCCGTATGGGACTTACGCTACAAGGACGCAATCCAGGCGCTCATCTCGGGCACGGCGGCCAGGGCGCTGCGGAAGAGGGCCATCTGGTTGCGGGTACGGACGAGGTTGTGCTCCGGATATTTGATCTTGTAGTACGTGTCGCCGTTGATGTAATCGGCGAAGAAGCGCACGGCCTGCATGAAGGGGAACAGGCAGGCGGCATAGGGGAGGTTCTCCCTTTCCACAGGGGTCAGGAAGGACTTCGTTCCGGCGATATAGCCTTCCGAGAAGGCCTTGAAGATATCCATCTTGAAAGCGACATGCTCCCAGTCGGGATCGTCCTCGGGCAGGGTGTTGGCGGCCGTACGGAGGAAATCTCCGAAGTCGGAGAAGACGAAACTCGGCATCACCGTATCCAGGTCGATGACGCAGAGGACATTGCCGTCCTGGTCGAACATCATGTTGTTGACCTTGGTGTCGCAGTGGCAGATGCGTTTGGGGAGGATGCCTTCGCGGTACATCCGCTCGGCCTTGCACATTTCCTCGCCATGGCGGTCGATTTCCGCCAGGATGGCCTTCAGTTCGCCCGTATCGGCAGCCAGGCGGCCGGCCGCATCCGCGGCGACGGCTTCGCGCAACTGGCGCATCCGCAGCTCCATGTTGTGGAAATCCGGGATGGTCTCCCCGAGCTTCCCGGGGATATCGGCCAGCATGGCTTCGAACTCGCCGAACGCCTTGCCGGCATAGCGCGAAAACTCAGGATTGACCGTCTCGTAGGTCTTGGCATCCGGGATGAAAACCGATATGCGCCAGTATTTTCCATCTTCCAGCAGCCAGGTCTTGCCGCTGTCCTTGACGGGGATGAAACGCAGCACCTTGCGGTCGAGGTCCGTCTCGCCGGCCGCTTCCAGTTTGCGGCGGATATGCGAGGTGACGGCGACGATGTTGTTCTGCAGGAGTTCCACATCCTGGAAAATGGCGTTGTTGATCCGCTGCAGGACATAATCCGGCGCAGCGCCCTCCGTGGTGACCTTGAAGGTGTCGTTGATCAGTCCGTTGCCCAGGGGCTTGATTTCAGCAATGTTTCCCTCCAGAGCAAAGCGGGAGGCGATTCTTATCAGTTCTTCCATGTGTCAAATATGTGTTTGGTTTTCAAAGATACTTATAATTTCATTAACTTTGCCAAAAATCCGGAAAAAATGGAACTCTTTGAGCAGGCTCAGCCGGACTTGATGGCCGGGAAAAAGATATTGTACGTACACGGGTTCGCCTCCAGCGGGCAAAGCGGGACCGTCAAGACCTTGCGCATCCTGCTGCCCCAGGCGGAGGTTCTGGCCCCGGACCTGCCCGTCGATCCTTTTGCCGCCATGGACCTGCTGCAGGAGCTTTGCGCGCAGCAGTCGCCCGACCTGGTGATCGGCACCTCGATGGGCGGCATGTATGCCGAGCAGCTGACCGGATATGACCGCATCCTGGTGAACCCCGCCTTCCAGCTGGCGGATACCCTGTTGAAAAACAACGGCCTCGGGCGGCAGGAGTTCCACAATCCCCGCGCAGACGGGCAGACCTCTTTCCTGGTGACCAAAGGCCTGCTTGAAGCCTTCCGGGAAGTGTCCGCGCGATGCTTCGCCCACAGCGGGGACCTCGACCCGGCCAGGCCCGGGACGCTGACGCCGGAGCAGCGGCGCGTCTGGGGCCTCTTCGGCACCCGGGACACCCTGGTGGACGGATTCGACCTGTTCTCGGCGCATTATCCGCAGGCCATCCGGTTCGACGGGGAGCATTACCTGAACGACCACGCCCTGCTGCACGCCGTTCTGCCCCTGGTGCGGCGCATCTGGAATGTCCGGGAAGGGAAGCCGCGCAAAACCATCCTGATCGGCCTGGAAGACACCCTGGCGGATGTCCGGCACGGCATGCAGCCGGAGAACAGCGCCGTCAAGGCCTTCAACCGGCTGTCCGTCGATTACGACCTGTATATCCTGGCCTCGGCCCCGTACAACCGCCCCGACCTGTGGTCGGAAGCCGTCCAGTGGGCCGGAGCGCATATCGGCGTTCCCGCCTGGGACCGGGTCATCGTCTGCAACCGGAAGGATCTGATCTTGGGCGACTACGTCATCGACCGTTATCCGGACCGCTTCTCCCTGGAGACTTTCATGGGGACGGTGGTCGCATACGGCACCGAGCCTTTCAAGACCTGGGAGGATATCCTCACATTCTTTGAAAGGCTCGGCGGTCAGTAGGGAAGGGCGGCGCTATTTCGCCAGCTCCTTGTCCAGGAAGGCTTCGACGAGGGCGTGCATCTTGGCGGTCACCTTGCCGTCGAAGCGATGGGCCACGCCGGGCAGGCGGACCAGTTCCGCATTCGGGAAAGTTTCCGCAGCCTTCTCCGCATAGGAAATGGGGACGAGCGTGTCGTCCTCGCCATGGAGGATCAGCACGTCATTCTTGTAGCGTCCCAGCCATTTGTAGGGATTGAGTTCCTTGCCGTCGGTGAAATATTTCCGGCCCAGGTTCATGTTGATGAAAAAGGTCGAATCGGGGATATCCCGGTTGCGGGGATATTTCTCCGCGCACAGGTCCGGGATGTTGAACGCCGGGGCCAGCAGGACCATGCCAGCGACTTCCCGGCGGAATCCGGCGCCCACCAGCGCGGCGACCAGGGCGCCCTGGCTGTGCCCGATCAGATAGACATGTCCCGGATCGGCGAAATCTTCCTCCCGGATACGCTGAAGGACGAATTCCAGGTCGGCTTTCTCGGACTTGACGCTCATGTCATACACCGAGCCCGCGCTCCGGCTGCCGGGGAATCCGCCCCGGAAATCGAAGGAATAGGTCACCCAGCCCTTTTTCGCCATTTTCTCGCAGAGGCCCTTCCAGGATTCGCTGTCCGTTCCGAGTCCGGCGCAGCAGATCAGGACGGGTTTGGCACCCAGGGTGTCCTGGGGCAGATAGACCTTGCCGTATATCTTTTCCAGTCCGTTGAAGTAGCTCAGCTCCTCGACATGGATGTTCGGGCCGCTGTGGGTTTTGACCACCGTACGGGGAGAGAGGTTGTTCAGCAGGACGATGACGCCGGCCACGCCGCCGCCGATCAGTGCCGCGATGATGGCGACAATGATAAGAATCTTACTTCCTTTTTTCATAAAGCTTGCAAACGTTTCAGTCCGGCCACGACGCGGTCCAGGCCTTCCGCCAGGAGGGCGCGCGGCGTAGCGATATTGATGCGGATATATCCTTCGGTCCCATACATAGCCCCGGCATTGACCCAGACCTGCTCGTGCCGGAGCAGGCTGTTTTCCACCTCGGCCGACGGCATGCCGAGCGCGCGGACGTCGATCCAGGGCAGGTATGTGCCTTCCAGGACCGCCACCGGGAAGCCCGGCAGCCGCTCGGCAAAGCAATTGTGCAGCAAGCGGTAATTCTCCGCCACATAGGCGTTCATTTCCGCCAGCCAGGCGGCGCCCTCGTCGCTGTAAGCGGCCGTCATGGCCACGGGCCCGAAGGGATTCACGTCACATATCTCGTTGATATTGATAGCCTTGTCAATCCGGCGGCGCCATTCCTCCCTCGGGCAGATGATGTTGGCCATCTGCAAGCCTGCCGTATTGAAAGACTTGCTGGCGGAGGAAAGGACGATCCAGTCCTGCGCGCAGACCGTCGCAAAGGGGGTATAATGCAGGCCTGGGGCGACGATCTCGCAATGGATTTCGTCGCAGACCGGAATCACGTCATGCGCCCGGCAGATTTCCGCGACACGGCGAAGCTCATCCTCGCGCCAGACGCGGCCCGCGGGGTTATGGGGGTTGCACAGCAGCAACAGCCGCGCGGACGGGTCGGCGCATTTTCGCGCAAGGTCCTGCTCGTCAAAGCGATAGGTAAAGCGTCCGTCCGAAAGGTCCTGCCGCAGCAGGGGACTGTCGAGCACTTCGCAACCGGCATTGCGCACCGAGGAGAAGAAACAATTATAGACCGGCGTCTGCAAGATCACCTTGTCTCCGGGCCGTGTCAAGGCCTGGATCACGGCAGACAGCGCCGGCACGACACCGGTGGTATATTGGATCCATGCCGGGTCGAAATCCCAGCCGTGGCGGTCCCGGAACCAGTCCCGGACGGTGGTATAATAGCGCTGCGGCACGACGGTATAGCCGTAGATGCCGTGCTCCATGCGTGAGCGAAGCGCCGCCTGGATACAGGGAGCGACCGGGAAATCCATATCCGCCACCCACAGCGGGATGATGTCGCCCTCGACGGGAACCGGCGGCTGGGCGTCCCACTTGACGCAGGATGTCCCCCGGCGGGGGACAAGGGTATCGAAGTCGAACATGGCTTATTGCTTTTTACCGGTCAGCAGCCAGATGATTTTCCGGCCGACCTCATCGTTTTCCTGGATGCCCCGGAAAAACTGCGAGCCCGGGCCGTAGGCGAAGAGCGGAACCGGGATCGGCGTATGGCCTCCGGTGACGAAACGGCCGCCGGTGTTGCCCTGGGAAGGGTCTCCCGTCTCCTGGAGGGACAGGCCGCCGGTCTCGTGGTCAGCGGTAATGATGACCAGCGTATGGCCGTCGGCTTCCGCGAAACGGATGGCCTGCTCAACGGCCTGGTCGAAATCCAGCATCTCCAGCACGGCGGGGGCATATTCGTTGGCGTGGCAGCTCTTGTCGATGCGGGCGCCTTCCACCATCATGAAAAAGCCCTTGCGGCGCTGCACGCGGCTCGCCAGGTAATCCAGCCCGTACCGGGTCGTGGCCGGCAGGAAATCGCCGCGTCCTTCCCGGAAGGACCGGACCTCGGCCTTGGGCGGCAGATAGCCCAGTTTATCGGTTCCCGCAGGGACATCCTGCAGCGAATGAACAAGGGTAAAGGCCTCCTGGATGGCCTGACGGGTCTGCTCCGACTGTTTGCGGAAGGACTCCTCGCTGCCGGCGGCAAAGAAGGTCAGGCTGCTGCCGGGCAGGTCCGCCCAGATTTCCGGCGTCATGCTCCGGTTGGGCTGATGGGCATAGAAACTCGACGGCGTCGCCCCCGTCATGGCATCTGTCGTAATGACCCCGGAGATGATGCCATAGTCGGCCAGGATTTCGGGGATATTGCGCAAGGGGCGCCCTTCGGTATCGACGCCGACGGCATAGTTCAGGGTTTTATGCCCGGTGGCATAGGCCGTTCCGGAGGCTGCGGAGTCTGTCGTATAGGCATCCGCAGACTGGGTTTTGACCAATCCCATCGTCTGCAGGTTGGTCACCGTCAGCGCGCCGCCGTTGGAGTACAGGCCCGCTGCGATCTGCGCCAGGCCGGTGCCGTCTCCGATCATCAGGATGATGTTCCGGATGCTCCGGTTGCTGCCGTCAACCTTGAATGAGGGCGTGTAAGCGGCATGCTGGGGGGCGTTTTCGATGGTCCCCTGGACCAGGGTCTGGGCGGACAGGCTGCCGGCGAAGAACAGGCCGGCCACAAAGAGGCATACAATTTTTTTCATAACGTTTCCTTAAGCATACAAAGGTAACAAAAAAGCCTGGAAAAACAATCACACGGCTTTCCCGGTTATCTTTACGCAAAATATTCGTACCTTTGTCACGCAGCTGACACCGAGGTGTTGCGTGCGGACGCGCATGCCGCTGGCTACGCCGACCAGCCCGGCAACAAAAAAGCCCAGTATCGAGGATGGTTAATGGGGTTTAAGTCCAAGACACTTGAAAAGTAATTTGGATAACGTTAAAATGAATCAGAAAACAATATGAATCGGAAAAAGAAAATCATATTTGTTGTCATAGGCATCGTAACTGTCTGTATTGCCTTTGTCCCCTGCTTCCTTGCCGTACTTTGTATTGAAAAACGGATCTATGATTACCGAAGGGCTAACTGGACATATTTTATCCCGGAATTGGATCTCTATGTAAAACTTGACTCCCCCATCATAGGGGATACAAAGTATTATGTAGGAAATGACCCGAATCATTGGGATTTGGAGTTGACACCTTTTCCAGATGACAGAAGACAAATGCCCGACATATATTATGTCAAGGGAGATCGGCTCACTTGCAAAGTTCCGGGTATGACTACCCAAAGATTTGACAGACTCTATACATGAAGAAGGGTAGATCTGATACTCCTCTTACCTGAGCACGGAAGCCTTTGAGCTTGGAGTTGAGTGACTCCGCTGCGGCGTTG
>JAFUWX010000100.1 GCA_017471025.1 Bacteroidales bacterium | reverse complement strand
GAGAAAACGGTCTACTTGCTTAGCTCCATAAAGGTACTTCCTTTTTTCATATCCTCAAGGCTTCTTCCTAATGGCGACGGCACGGCGCCAACTATGTTATTTTTACATTCGTTCCGGTAATCGCCGGTTCGGTACTATTCTATGATAATCCGTCCGTCTGTCTCATAGGCGACGGGCTTCCCGGCAGCGGTCAGGCTGCGTACGTAAGGCAGGATCACGTCGATGATATACACATCGCGGAATTCTTCCAGGGAGACGGCATTGCGGGCCACGAAGATATCGTCGCCGCCGTTCAGCAGGAAGGAAATCGTCGCGACGCCATAGATTTTCTTGTCGTCGATGGGCTTCCCGTCAATCAGGGCCGAGACCAGCTTTCCGTCTTTGACCACGCAGCGCGGGCCGCTGACCACCTGCCAGCGCGTTGCGGCGAACTGCTCCAGCAGCGCACGGACTTCCTTGCCGCGCAGCTGCACATAGCAGAGGTAGTTCTTGAACGGGAACATCGACAGGATATCATCCAGGAGGACATCTCCCTGGGGCATATCGACGCGGATGCCGCCGAAATTGGCAATGGCGACATCGACCTTCTTCCCCGCCCTCTTCTCCGTGGCGCGGGCCAGTTCATCGATGTACCAGTCGCTCAGTTCGCTTTCCGGTTCGCCGAGAAGCATCGCCTTGGGGGCATAGGCGATCACCTCCTTGACCTCGGCCATCCGGGGCTGTGCGTCGATGAGGGCCTGGGCGACGGCAGGGGTCACGCCGCCGCAGAATTTCCTCCCGTTGGGCGCCTGGTAGCTGCGGCCGTTGACCTTTCCCAGGGCTTCGGGAATATTCTCCACAGAGGGCGCCGAGACGCCGGTCCGGGAACCGTCCATGCGGACGCGCTGCCATTTGAAATCACGTCCCTGCACGCTCAGGCAGCCCAGCAGCAGGACGAGGCATAGAATCTTTCTCATTTCATTTTCAACCATTTCCATAAATCTTTGAATGTCGCCTTCTTTCCGAACACCAGGATACCGGCCTTATAGATCTTGGCAGACACCCAGGCGGAGGCCAGGAAGGTCACCAGCAGCAGGACGATCGAAAGGATCAGCTGCCACATCGGGACGCCGAAAGGAATCCGGGCCAGCATGACGATCGGCGACGTGAAGGGAATCATCGAGCCCCACACGACGACGGAGCTGTCCGGATTGCGGAAAGCCATGAACAGGATCATGTATCCGAGCATCAGCGGGATGGTCAGCGGAATCTGGAGCTGGCTGCTGTCCGCCTCGTTTTCTACGGCCGAACCGATGGCCGCGAAGAAGGAGGCATAGAGCAGATAGCCGAGGATGAAGTAGATGAAGAAGGACACGATCAGCGTCACCCACGGGACATGGGACAGGGTGCTGGTCAGGACATCCATCGTGCCCGGCTCACCGGGAGCGACCGCGGTCGTATCAGCCGCAGCACCCAGGCCGAGGGCTTCCATCTGGTCCGTGCTCATTCCGCTCATCTGCATGACCTGCTGGGGATCCTGCTCCTTCAGGAAATCCAGGCCGGCCACACCGCCGACGACGCCGACGATAACCCCGGTCAGGACGATCCACAGGAAGAACTGCGTGAGGGCCACGAGGGCTACGCCGATGATCTTGCCGAACATCAGTTCGGTCGCCTCCGCGGAAGAAATCAGGACTTCCACGACCCGGCTGGCCTTTTCCTCGATGACGCTGGACATCACCATCGCCGAGAACATCGTGACGAACATGAAGATGAACAGGCCGAGGATCATGGACAGCATCATGTAAATGCCTGATTCCGAGATGGTTTCTCCGCCCTCTTCATCCAGGGTATATTCAGTCACCTTGACGTTGGCCTTGACATCCTGCATGATCTGGCCGAGGTTGGCGATGTTGTAGGTACCGATGCGATAATCCTCCACCGCGTCTTCCACCATGCGGCCGACCGCTCCGGAGAATTCGACGCCGGAGGGTTTCGGGGAAAAGATCTGCACGCTGACCGTCTTGGCCACGGTATCCAGCGGAGAAATGACCACCAGGGAGCTGTAGCCTTCCGCCTCGATCTTGGTCTTCATCTCCTCCGGGCTTTCGCCGCTGCGGTCGGTGAACTGATAGATGTCTCCGCTCACCAGGAAAGGCATAGCGATGCCGGACTGGTCGATCACGGCAACGTTCTGCGCCCGGTCTTCGGTCTTGGCCATGATCAGGCCCATGATGACGGCGACGGCGCCGATGAGCACCGGGACGAGGAAGGTCGTCAGCAAGAAAGATTTTTTCTTGACACGGGTCGTATATTCCCGTCCGATGATTGTCTTGATAATACTGAAGTTCATATCGTTATGCGTTTTGCCGTTTTATTCTTCCGTAACCAGCTTGATGAAGATGTCGTTCATGCGCGGAATCAGTTCCTTAAAGGAATTGACGGCGACAGGCTGCCCCAGTACGCCGCGAAGCGCGTCGTTGGGGGTGACACCCGCGTCCAGGGACAGGACGGCCGTATGCCGCCCGGCGTTGTTTTCGTCCGACAGGATGGCGAAGAGTCCCTCCTGCGGTGCCAAGGCCGTGTCTCCGGTATAGACCAGCTCGATGTTGTTGTTGCCGTAGCGGTGACGGATTTCGTCCACGCCGCCGGTAATCACCAGCTTGGATTTGTTGATCAGGGCGATCCCGTCGCAGAGTTCTTCGACGGATTCCATGTTGTGGGTCGAGAGGATGATGGTCGCCCCCTCTTCTTTCAGCCGAAGGATTTCCCGGCGGATCAGTTCAGCATTGACCGGATCGAATCCGGAGAAGGGCTCATCCAGGATCATCAAGGAAGGCCGATGCACGACGGTGGTGATGAACTGAACCTTCTGGGCCATACCCTTGGAGAGTTCTTCCACTTTCTTCTTCCACCAGTCCTGGATGCCGAAACGGACAAACCATTTCTTGAGTTCCGCCTGGGCGTCTTTCATGGACATGCCCTTGAGCTGGGCCAGGTACATGGCCTGGTCGCCCACCTCCATCTTACGGTACAGACCGCGCTCTTCCGGCAGATATCCGATGCGCTGGACGTCCTCCTGGGTAATCGGGCGGCCATCAAACAGCACCTCCCCGGCATTGGGGATGGTGATCCGGTTGATAATGCGGATGAGGGTCGTCTTTCCGGCTCCGTTCGGACCCAGCAATCCGAAAATCTGGCCTTTCGGGATATCCACCGAAACATGGTCCAGGGCTACTTTCGGGCCGAAGGACTTGCAGATATCATTGCATTGTATAATTCCCATGGTCAAAATGTTTTCTGCAAATGTAATAAAAATTTATCGACTATCAATAATTAATTCAAAATTTTCGATACAAGTTCGAGCAGCAGTCCGGCCGGGGTCGCTTCCGACGAATCGCCGCCTTTGCCCTTGTAATCGTATTCTTCCAGCATCGCGACGATCGCCATGCAGCGGCGCAGGGGATAATTTCCGACCGCCGTATCGTATTCCCGATAGAAATAGGGATTGACGCTCAGCACGGCCGCCTTGTCCGTCGGAGACGGGTGCGGATTGGCCGCCAGCAGGGCTTCGTATTTCAGGATCCGATAGAAATGCGTATAGAGGGCGCTGACGGCCATCGGAAGGGCGAATTTGGGGTCCGCCGCCACCCGGGAGGCGATGCGTAGCGCCTTGGGACGGTTGCGCAGGGACAGTTCACGCGTCAGCTCGAAAATGCTGTACTGCCGGCTGATGCCCACATTCTTTTCGATGTCCTCGGACGTGACCTGGGTCGTTCCCTCCGGCAGGTTCTTCAGCAACTTGTCCGTCTCGACGGCGATCCGGCAGAGGTCCGTCCCGGCATATTCGCCGAGCAGGGCGGCCGCATCCGGCGCAATGGAAAGTCCCCGGCCTTGGTAATAGGCGGTGATCCAGCGGTCGATCTCGTAATCGCGCAGCGCCGGCGATTCGAGGACGACACCCGTTTTCTGGACGGTCTTGTACAAAGCACGCCGTTTATCCGCATTGGCACCATGCAGGAGGATCACCAGCACCGTGCTCTCCATCGGCTCGGCGCAGTAGGCCGCCAAATCTTCCAGGGAACGCATGTTCTGCGCTTCCTTGAGCACCACCAGGCGCCGCTCGGCCATCATGGGGTAGCTCCGGCATTCGGAAGAGACCGTCATGGCATCCGTATCCGGCCCGTAGAAGACGGTCTCGTTGAAATCCCGCTCGAAATCCTGCAGGGCATGGGCCATCACGGCCTGGCACACCCGGTCGGGATAATACGGTTCCTCCCCCATCAGCAGATAGACAGGCTGGAAGATTCCGCTGCGCGCGTCCTCTTCCAGCTTGCGGGCCAGGGCTCCGGTATCGACGGATGTTTTCGCCATCAGAGTACCACCGTTTTGTTCAGTTTGAGTTCGGCGCCGGTGCGGATATCATCCGAAGCGGTGCCGGCAAGTACCTGATAGACACCTTTTTCCGCCACCCACTTATGCTGCTCGGCATCGAAGTAGGCCAGGTCGGCATCCTTCGCCTGGAAGGTCACCGTCCGGCTTTCGCCCGGCTTGAGATAGACCTTCTCGAAGCCCTTGAGTTCCTTGGCCGGCCGTGCCACCGCGCAAGGGGCGGGAGCGATGTAGAACTGGACGACCTCGGCACCGGCACGGTCGCCGGTATTGGTCACCTTGACGCTATAGTTCCGTCCGGAGACCTTCATCTCATCCAGCGAGAAGCTCGTATAGCTGAGGCCATGGCCGAAGGCGAACTGGACCGGAATCTCCTGGCTGTCATACCAACGATAGCCGACGAAGACCCCTTCGTCATAGTATTCCTGGTAGTAGGGATTCCCCTCATCCCGCACGCCGGGATATTGGCGTTCGGTCTTGAGCGGACCGTCAGACAGGTTGCAGGGAAGGGTGAAGGGCAGTTTGCCGGAAGGGTTCACCACGCCGGTGAGCACATCGACCAGCGCGTGGCCGGACTCCGTGCCGCCGTACCAGCCCTGCACGATGGCCGGAACCTTGTCCGCCCAGGGCATGGAGACCGGTGAACCGGAGATGTTGACGACGGCGAAATGCGGATTCAGCGGGGCAAGGGCTTCGATGACATCCCGCTGTCCATAAGGCAGTTCGAGCGCGAGACGGTCCGTCCCTTCGTTGTCCTGGTTGTTGCTCTTGTTCAAGCCGCCGATAAAGAGGATGTAATCCGCACCGCGGGCTGCGGCCACGGCATCGGCGATGAGCGTAGCGGCGTCACGGCTTTCGGAGAGGTCCTGACCGGTATCGACCCGGTTGTAAGAGGTGCCCGTATCGCCGACATATCCCCGTTCCCAGATAACCTCCGCCTTGCCGGCGAAAGCTTCCTGGAGGGCTTCCAGCGGGGTGATCTCATAACGGGTCTTGAGGTTGGAACTGCCGCCGCCGACGACCATCTTCTTGACTGCATTCTCCCCGACGACCAGGATCCGGCCGCCCGCAGGGACATCCATCGGAAGGACGCCGTCTTCATTCTTGAGCAGGACCGTCCCCGCCGCCGCGATATCGCGGGCGGTCTGGTAATGCTCGGGGCAAGTGAAGCGTCCGTACTTCGTCTCCGCGGCCATATTGGTGCGGAAAATCAGGCGCAGCACGCGGCGGGCCTTGTCGTCCAGGGTCTGGATGTCGGCACGGCCGTCGGCCAGACGCTGCAGGTACGGACGGGCCAGGTGATAACTGTTGTACCCGTCGCTGGCGCCGCCGCTCAGACCGTTGGTCCAGGTACCGTATTCCATATCCAGGCCGTTGGTGACCGCCTCGTCGTCGTTTCGGGCGCCGCCCCAGTCGCTGATGACGACACCGTCATAGCCCCACTCCCCTTTCAGGATGTCGCAGAGCAGTTTCTTGTTGTGGCAATTGAACTGGCCGTTGTAGAGGTTGTAGGAGCCCATGATGGCCCAGGCACCGCCCTCCTCGACCGCGGCCTTGAAGGCCGGCAGGTAGATCTCGTACAGGGTACGGTCGTCCACATTCGAGCTGGTGCCGGTCCGGCGGACCTCCTGGTTGTTGACGGCGAAATGCTTGACGCAGGCGGCGACGTTGTTCTCCTGCACGCCCTTGACATAGGGCACGACCATCTGGCCGGCCAGGTAGGGGTCTTCGCCCATGTATTCGAAGTTACGGCCGTTCAGCGGCGTACGGCAGATGTTGACGCCGGGGCCCAGGAGGACATCCTTCTTGCGGTAGCGGGCCTCCTCGCCGATGGCACGGCCGTAGCGCAGGGACATCTCCCGGTCCCACGTGGCCGCCAGGCAGGAAAGCGCCGGGAAGGCGGTGCAGGAGTCGTTGGTCCAGCCAGCCTGGTCCCATTCGTCCCACAGGACTTCGGGACGGATGCCGTGGGGACCGTCGGTACACCAGACCTCGGGAATGCCGAGACGCGGGACGCCCGCAGAACTGAATTTGGACTGGGCGTGGAGCAAGGCGACCTTTTCTTCCGTCGTCATCCGGGACAGGGCGTCTTCCACACGTTCTTCGATATTTTTCGTCTTGTCCAGATAGACAGGACCGTCACTCTTCCGCTGGCCGCAGGAAAGGGCCGCAAGCGCCAGGGCGCCGAGCATCAACAATTTCTTCATTCCCATGCATGATATAAGCAGGCGGCCAAAAAGAGTCCTCACGCGGAAAGAAACGTCCCGCAACATGCCGTACGGGACCGTCCCGGCTGGAATCTCTTTTTGGCCGTCTGCGTCATTCAACTACGCGTCGTATCTCTTTTCTTTGCTTCTGACAATTTTTTCTTTCATCGCATCTACCGCGTCATTGACCGCCTCCTCGAAAGACTTGGCGTTACGTTCGATGACCAGCGTCTCTCCCGGAACATAGGCCTGCAGCTTGACGGACTTGTTGTCCGGCTTCTCCAGCAAGGCCAAGGCCACATCCACAGCGGTGATGGTCTCATCGAAGCGTTCGATCTTCGACACTTTCTTCTCTACGAAATCGAGCAGTTTCTGATCTGCGTCGAATTTCAGGGATTGTACTCTGATTTCCATAGTAACCTCCTCTATAACATTAATTTAAATTAAACAGGCAAAGCCTGTCGATTATTTGTTCTTGGCGCGTGGATGGGCCTTGGCGTAAGCGGCCTTCAGCTTCTCCACGGAAGTATGCGTATAAACCTGGGTCGCGGCCAGTGAGGAATGCCCCAGCATTTCCTTGATGGCGTTCAGGTCCGTTCCCGCATCCAGCAACTGCGTCGCGATCGTGTGCCGCAGGACGTGGGGGGAACGTTTCCCGGCCACCCCGGCGGCGCCGGTCTGGGCCTTGACGATCCGTTCCACCGCCATCGGATAGAGCCTTCCGCCCTGCGCCGTCACGAGCAAAGGTACCGGGCTCTCCCCCAACATGCGGTTTGTCGCTTCCAAATATAGCAAAATTTCTTCACATAAGGAATCTGTCAAGGGAATTTCTCGCATTTTCCCGCCCTTGCCCCGGACACGCAAGGTCCGGCGGGCGGTATCGACATGGCTCCGGTCCAGGCCGATGAGTTCACTGCGGCGAAGGCCCGTATCATATAACATCCTGACTACAAGGCGGTCACGTCTTCGCGTCCAAAGCTCGGCGGAGACTTTGTCCTTCCCTACGATCAGCGAAAGGCTTTCCGCCTCGCCGTCCGCGCGGGTGGATTCCAGATAGCGGTCCATATCTTCCCCCCGGAAGACCTGCGGTAGCCGCTTGGGAGTCTTCGGGCGGTGGATCAGCTTGACGGGGTTGGCCTCCAGTACGCCGGCCTTGAGCAGAAAGCGGGAACAGCCGCTCAGCACGGACAGATGCAGGTTCACCGTCCGGGGCGACTCTTTTAATTCATCCAGCAGCCAGACTTCGTAATTCCGCACGCGGGCGGGCGTAAGCATGGACGGCAGTTCTTCCCCGGGCTGGCCGGAATACGCGCAGAAGCGCTCCAGTACGCCCCGGTAGATCTCCACCGTGCGCGGAGAATACCGCCGCACCGCGGAGACGTATTGCAGATATCGGTCCGTCCAGTCCATAACGATCTCATTCTGAGGCGACTTCCTGCAGGCCCAGCGTCGGCGCATACGCCCGCATCAGCCGGTCCGCCTCTTCGAAATTGTTGCCGATTCTCCCGTCCAGGATGGCGTTTTTGACATATTCCTTCAGGACGCCGATCTTGTCGCAGGGCGGAATGCCATAGACCTTCATCACATAATCGCCCGTGATGGGGTTCTTCATGTTCCGGATGGCATCCTTGGCCTCGACCTCGGCCAGTTTCTCGCGCACCAGCTCGAAATTCCGTTTCAGCCGGGCAACCTTGACCGGGTTCTTCGAAGTGATGTCGGCATTGCACAGAAGCATCAGGTCGTCGATCTCGTTGCCCGCATCGAACAGCAGCCGGCGCACCGCACTGTCCGTCACCTCGTCATCGACCAGCGAGACGGGACGGTGATGCAGTTCCACCAGTTTCTGCACGTATTTCATCTTCTCGTTCAGGGGCATTTTCAGCGACTGGAATATCTTCGGGACCATCCTGGCGCCGAGCACGTTGTGGCCGTGGAATGTCCAGCCCTGGACAGGGTCGTAGCGTTTGCTCGCCGGCTTGCCGATATCGTGCAGCAGGGCCGCCCAGCGCAGCCACACATAGGGCTCGGTGCGCTGGACTTCCACGAAGCCGTCGCTTCCCTCGACGGGGGCATAGTTATGCAGGGTGCCCGCATCGATCTGCCGGAGCTCGTCCTCCGCGACATGGTCCACCACCTGCAGGGTATGCGAGAAATTGTCTTTATGGCCGCGGCCTTCCACCGTCTCCACGCCTTTCAGGCGGACCAGGTCGGGCAGGATATACTCCAGCAGGCCGGTTTCGTCCAACAGGCGGAAGCCCATGGACGGATGGGGCGTCAGGAGGATTTTGTTCAGTTCCTCGACGATGCGTTCCTTGGAGAGGATGGACATCCTGTCCTTCATCTTGCGCATCGCCTCCAGGGACTCCGGCACGATGGTGAAGGTGCGGGAAGGGGTCGTCAGGCGGGTGGCGAAACGGATGGCCCGCAACATCCGCAGCGGATCGTCACTGTAGGTCACCTCCGGATCCAGCGGCGTACGGATGATGCCGGCCGCGAGGTCCCGGATGCCGCCGAAAGGATCCACCAGGGCGCCGAAATCCTCCCGTTGCAGGCTGAAGGCCATGGCATTGATCGTAAAATCCCGGCGAAGCTGGTCTTCCTCCAGGGTGCCGTCTTCCACGATGGGCTTGCGCGAATCGCGGTGGTAGGATTCCTTCCGGGCGCCGACGAATTCGACCTCGGTGCCGTGATACCGCAGCATCGCCGTGCCGAAATTCTTGAACACGCTCACGTGGCAGCTGTGTTTCTCCACTTGACGGATATGTTCGGCCACGGCCTCCGCCAGGGCGATGCCGCTGCCTTCCACGACGATGTCTATATCTTTGGACGGCGTGCCCAGGAAGCAGTCCCGGACATAGCCGCCGATGACGAAAGCCCGGACGCCTTCCTGTTCCGCTACCCGGGAGACCAGGGAGAATACCGGATCGTCCAAATATCCTTGGGTTATGGTTGACATATCTCTTCGTATTTCGGCAGCGCGGACAGGAATTCCGTCTGCCCCGCCCTTCTGTGGGCGATATAGGTTGATTTTCCGTTGGTGATGATGATGTAGGGCGACTCCAGGACCTGGTTGTAGCGGAAAGCCTGGTCGGCGACCGCCTGGGTGAGCGGGATGTCGGGGCGCTTGCATTCCACCACGATGGCCGGATGCAAAGTCCTGTCCCACACGACGATGTCGGCACGGTAGGGCTTCTTCTCCAGCATCTGTCCGAAGGACAGGGAGACCTCCGAAGCCATCATCGGGAAAGGAACCCCGGCTTCTTCATGCAGGACGGCAATAAACCATTGCCTCACCCTTTCCTCCGGGGTGAGCGCCACCATTTTCTTCCGCAACGGGTCCCAAATCTGCGCCATACTATGCAAAGATAGCAAAAAAATGCGTATCTTTGGGAACAAAACGACAATTGATATGAGAAACATCATTTGGATTATGGCGGCGGCCGCCCTGACATGCGGCGCAGTCGCTTCCTGCGGCCAGCAGGAGAACACATTGACCGCGCGTGAGAAAGCCGAAGGCTGGGAACTGCTCTTCGACGGCAAGACCCTCAGCGGATGGCGGGATTTCAACGGAGACAGCCTGACGGGGCCCTGGGTGGTGGAAAACGGCACCATCCGCGCCGAAGGCGAAGGCAGTGACAGCAACGGATACATCGTCACGGACCGCGAGTTCGCCAATTTCGACCTCAAATGGGAATGGAAGATTTCCAAGGGCGGCAATTCCGGCATGCTCTATCATGTCGTGGAAGGGGCCAAATTCGTGGTTCCCTACATCACAGGACCTGAGTATCAGCTGATTGACGACGAGAACTGGGAGGAAGTCAACGGCTACCCCCTGGAGCCCTGGCAGCGCTGCGCCGTGGATTATGCGATGTATGTCCCGGACTTTGACGCCCGCGACCTCAAGCCGGCCGGCAGCTGGAACCAGTCCGAGATTATCTTCGACAACGGCCATGTAACCTACCTGCTGAACGGAAAGGTGACGGTGGAATTCGATGCCTGGACGGCCGACTGGTACGCCCGCAAGAATTCCGGCAAATGGGAGGATGCTCCGGAATACGGCCAGTCTCCCAGCGGCCACATCTGCCTGCAGGACCATGGTTATCCGGCCTGGTTCCGGAACATCAAGATCCGCGAGCTTCCCGCCAAATCCGTCGAGAAGGACCTGTACAACGGCAAGGACCTGACCGGTTGGATCGTCTATGGCCGGGACAAATGGTACGTGGAAGACGGCGACCTGGTCTGCGAGAGTGCCGAGGACTGCTCGGAATACGGCTATCTGGCCACGGAAGACTATTATGACAATTTCGACCTGACCCTGGAATTCAAGCAGGAGGCCAACGGCAACTCGGGCGTATTCTTCCGCAGCACGGTCAACCGCCCCGCCCTGGTCAGCGGCTGGCAGGTGGAGGTGGCGCCCCATGGCCATGATACGGCCGGCATCTACGAATCCTACGGCCGCGGCTGGCTGGTCCAGATCCCGGACGAGAAAGAGGATATCCTGAAAGAAGGTGAATGGAACACGATGCGCATTCTGGCGGAAGGTCCCCATATCCGTACCTGGCTGAACGGCGAGGCGATGGTGGACATCACCGATGAGACCGTCGGCAAAGGCCATGGCCGCATCGCCCTGCAGATCCACGACGGCGGCGGCATCAAGGTCCGCTGGCGCAACCTGCACATCAAGACCCTGTAAGGAACTTCCTGGATGAACAAGAGAACCCGCATCGCAGCTTCACCTCACCGGAGGCACAAGGGCGATGCGGGTTTCCTTATATAAGAAATAGAGGATAATCAACCGGTGACTATCCTCTATCTTCGTGAGGCTTAGCAGATTTGAACTGCTGACCTCTTGCCTGTCAAGCAAGCGCTCTAAACCAACTGAGCTAAAGCCTCATTCGTTTTGGGATTGCAAAGGTAACAAACTTTTTCTGTCCTGCAAAATTTATAGTGGAAATTTTTCAAAAAAGTGCTAACTTCGCCTGGTCAGCGAATGGCTATTCGCCGTATCATGATAAGAACCACATGCCATGCATGAGAAAAGATTGATCGTAATCGGTGCCGGGATCTCCGGCCTGGTGTCCGCCGTCTATGCCCAGCGGTCCGGGTTCCGTACCCTGATCCTGGAAAAGGCGGCCAATCCCGGCGGCGTCTCGACTTCCTGGAAACGAAAGGGTTACACCTTCGAAGGGGGGATCCACTGGCTGATCGGCGCCCGCGAAGGACTTCCCCTGCACGATATCTGGACGGAGACGGGCGCCCTGGGGCCGGGCAACCCGGTCTATTATAAAGACCCGATCTATACCCTGGTGGATGCAGCCGGCCGTGTCCCCCTGTACCGTGACCTGCGCCGGCTCAAGGAGGTGTTTCCGGAAGACAGCGCCGCCATCGGGCGCATGTGCTTCCATGTAGCCTGTTTCCGGCATTTCCACCCCGTGGTTCTGGACGAGCGCGGTCTGAAGGTCCGATATCCCCGGCCCTTCCGCCTGTGGGAATTCATCAAGATGGGCCCGGCCGTCCTGCTGGCGCCCTTCCTGCTGCTGCGTTCGGCCGGCAGTTACATCGACCGTTTCCACAACCGGCGGCTGCGCAACCTGCTCCGGACCGTCGTCGATCCCGAAATCAATGCCCTGTCCCTGATTTATACGCTCAGCACCTTCAGCGCCGGGGACAGCGGTTATCCCGAAGGCGGATCCCTCCGGATGGCCAGCAACATGGCCGATACCTTTACGGCCCTGGGCGGAGAAATCCGCTACCGGACCCCTGCCCTGGAAATCCTTCGCGAGAAGGGCCGTGCCGTCGCCGTACGGACGGAGGCGGGCGATATCCCCTGCGACGCCGTCATCATCTCGGCGGACGCCCGGAGCGCCATCGACCATCTCTTCGCCGCGCCGCTGCAAGAGCGCTGGGCCCGGAAGATGCGGAAGTCTCTGATCACCTCCCAGTGCATGTTCCTGGGTATCGGCGTACAGGCGGACCTGTCTTCGTATCCCCGTTCCATGGTGCTGCCACAGGCGAAGCCCCTGCATGTGGGCGGGCTGACGCTGGACCTGCTGACCGTCAACAATTATGCGCGCGAAGCCGCATACGCCCCCGAAGGATGTACCACCCTGACGCTGATCCTTCCCGGCGAAAGCTATGCTTTCTGGGCGGCCGCCCGCGAACGGGGCGACTACGCGCAGCGCAAAGCCGAAACCTTCGAAGCGGTCCTCCAGCGCCTGGAGAAGGCCATCCCTGAAATCCAGGGCAAGGTGCAAGTGTGGGATCTGGCCACGCCGCTCACCTACCAGCGCTACTGCGACACCTGGGACGGCAGCTACATGACCCAATGGCTGCCCCGTACCCTGACCCCGACGGCGCCGATCCGCTATGCGCCCGGGATTTATTTCACCGGTCAGCGGACCAGTCTGTCGGGCGGGCTTCCCATCGCCGGGACCAGCGGACGGATTACCGCCCAGGCGGTCTGCAAGGACTTCGGTGCCGAATTCGTCAGCCGATGAACGCCTTTGCCGAGCGGATTCTGCGTTGGTATGCCGAAAACGGGCGTGACCTGCCCTGGCGGCGTACCCGGGACCCGTATGCGGTCTGGCTGTCGGAGATCATCCTGCAACAGACCCGGATCGCACAGGGTACCGCTTACTGGCATAGGTTCATGGAACGCTTCCCGACGGCCCCTTCGCTGGCCGCCGCAACGGAAGACGAGGTGCTTCGCCTGTGGGAAGGGCTGGGGTATTACAGCCGGGCCCGGAATCTGCATGCCGCCGCGCGGCAGATCGCCGAGATGGGCCATTTCCCCGACACCCTGGAAGGCATCCGGGCACTGAAAGGCGTAGGCGATTATACGGCGGCCGCCATCGGATCCATCTGTTTCAATCTGCCCGCCGCCGTGCTGGACGGGAATGTCTATCGGGTCCTGGCCCGGCATTTCGGCATCGCCACGCCCATCGGGACGACGGCCGCCAAAAAGGAATTCACGGCCCTGGCGGACAAACTGCTGCCGGCCGGCCAGGCGGGGGCCTACAACCAGGGTATGATGGACTTCGGGGCCATCCAGTGCACGCCGCGTTCGCCCGCCTGCATGGACTGTCCCCTGCAGGAAAGCTGTGAGGCTTTCCGCAGCGGCCGGGTGGAGTTACTTCCCGTCAAACAGACGCCAAGGCCTCCCCAGGTCCGCCATTTCAGTTATGTCTATCTGCGTTGCGATGGCTATACGGCGATTCGCCGCCGCGGCGCCGGGGATATCTGGCAGGGGCTCTGGGAGCCCTACGCCCTCGAAGACGAGACCCCTTCCCTACCCGGTCTGCGCCTGTTGCAAAGCGGGGTGAAGCATGTCCTCACGCATCGTATCTTATTGACTGATTTTTATTTCGCCCAGATGGACCGGCGTCCCGAACTGCCCGATGGATATCGCTGGATTCCCGAATCGGAGCTGGACCGCTATGGGAAGTCGCGGCTGTTCGAACTGCTGCTGGAAGCGGTCGCTACGCTTTCCTGACACCGCGCACGGCCGTCGCCGTCAACGGATCTTCCGGCCAGGCGTGCTTGGGATAGCGCCGCCGAAGTTCTTTCCGCACCTCGAAATACGTCCCTGTCCAGAAACTCCTCAGGTCTGATGTCAGCTGGACCGGTTTATAACCGGGAGAAAGCAGTTCCATCAGCAGCGGGAGCCGCCCGTCGTCCACGCGCGGGGTATCCAGCATGCCGAAACATTCCTGCAGGCGGACCCGGACGACCGGCGCATCGGCCCCGGTACGGTATTCGATCCGGATGGAACTGCCGCTGGGCACGGAAATATGTGAGGGTGCCAGCCGTTCCACCGCCTGCCGCTGGGCGTAGTCCAGACGGCTCCAGATGACGGCCTGCATGTCGATTTTGCCCAGCTGCTGGGCATGGGTCACGCCGGGGGCGAACACGGGCAGCCACTCGGCCGCACGGGAAAGGAGCGCTTCCTGAGAGACATCCGCAAGCCCCAACTCCGGATGCCAGTGGCCCACCGCGGCGATGCGCCGTTGCAGATTCCCCACGGCCTCGTTCCAATCCAGCAGGGACCGTCCCTCGCGGCGGACAGCCTCACAGAGCGCCTGCTCGACCAGGCCCCGGTCCGGGGAGGAAATGGGGTTGTTTTCCAGCAGCAAAGTACCGATACGCCACTCCTGCCGGGCGGAGACGCAGCCTTGCCGGCTATCCCAGGAAACGACGTCCCTTTTCTTTGCAAACACTTGTAAATCAGATAGAGCAATCGGTGCAGCCAGAAAAATGCGGCCTTCTCCATCCGGGCGGACGAAGAGGTTGACCGCCACCAGATAGGCGGCTGTGGCCAGCAGGTCGGAAGGGTCCAGGCAGGCCCTTTCCCCCGTCGCCAGCTGGAAATGACCGCTGCCCAGGCCTTGGGCGATCCGCTGGGGATAAGCGGCCGCAAGCAAGGCTCCGGCTTCATAAGGATCGGCCTCAGACGCGTCCTGCGGGGCGCCGATCATGCGGGCGAATTGCGTGGCGGCACGCAGCAGGCGGGACAGATTCCGTCCTCCCCCGGTCCGCGCGGCCCGCAGCGCACGCAAGCGAAGGTCGATGCCGCACTGGCTTTCCCCGGGAAGAGGATCCCGGTCCTCCAGGATGGCCGCCAGGTCAGCCGCCAGGGCTTTCTGGGCGGGTGTAGCCGCCTGCAGCAGCATGGCGGCGATCCGCGGATGGCAAGGCAGGGCGGCCAGCGCGCGCCCCCTGGGCAGGATGCGGCCTTCCTGCATAGCGCCCAGGTCGGAGAGCAGCGCCCGTCCCTGCGCAAGGGCGGATGCGGGCGGCGGGGTCAGCCAGGGCAGTCGCTCCACCTGGGGCTCTCCCCAGCAAGCGGCATCCAGGATCACGCCCGAGAGGTCGGCTTCCAAAATTTCCGGGGTTCGGGCCGGGGCGAGTTTCCCCTGCATGGCGGGGGTCCAGAGACGGATACAGACGCCCGGAGCGACACGTCCTGCCCGTCCTTTCCGTTGCTCGGCCATGTCGGCGCTGATCCGTACCGTCTCCAAGCGACTGAGGCCGCTCCTGGGATCGTAGCGCAGTTTCTTGCAATACCCGCCGTCTACGACGACGCGGACGCCTTCGATGGTCAAAGAGGTCTCCGCGATCGGGGTGGAAAGGACGATTTTCCGTTGTCCGGGGCCGCTGGGGGCGATAGCGGCCTGCTGCTGCGCGGAGGACAGCATGCCATACAAGGGCATGACCGGCGTGTCGCCCAGGCTGGTGCCCAATCGTTCGGCACAGCGGCGGATCTCGGCCTCTCCGGGCAGGAACGCGAGGATATCCCCTTCCAAGTCGCGGTGTGCCTGGCGGATGGCCGCTGACATGGCCTCAGGCAAAACCGCCGGATCCACATCCGCGTCGGCATAACGGATTCCCACCGGATACATCTTCCCTTCAGCCCGAATCAGGGACGCTCCGAGGGTTTGGGCCAGGGAGTCACCGTCCAAGGTCGCGGACATCAGCAGCAGGTGCAGGTCCGGCCGGAGCAACGCCTGCGTCTCGCGGGTCAGCGCCAGGGCCGTATCGCTCTGCAGGCTGCGCTCATGGAATTCGTCGAAGATAACGGCGCTCACCCCTTCCAGGGCCGGGTCCTGGGCGATCCGCCGGGTCAGGATCCCTTCCGTCATAACCTCCAGCCGCGTGGCGGAGGACACTTGGGATTCAAATCGGACCCGATAGCCCACCGTCTGGCCGAGGGGTTCTTCCAGAAGCCAGGCCATCCGTTCCGCCACCTGGCGGGCGGCGAGCCGGCGGGGCTCCAACAGCAGGATGCGGCCGGGGAGATGCTCCAGCAGGGCAAGCGGCAGCACGGTCGATTTTCCGGTCCCGGGCGGCGCCGTGACCAGGGTACACGAAGAAGCCCGCACACGACGGGCCACCTCTTGGGCGACCGCCGCTGCGGGCAGACCGGCTACCAGCTCAGCGCGCATCCGCGCTACTGCTGGGGTTTTACATTGATGAAGGGCATCGCACCGGAACCATTATAGGTAGGCAGGACGCCATTCCACTTTTCGATGGCATACTGCTGGACCAGCAGGGAGTTCAGGGAGGCGGCGACAACACGGTTGTAATAGGCTTCACCATCGCCCTGGATCTTCATGGCTTCCGCTTCACCCTTGGCCTTGGCAATGGCGATTTTGGCCTCCGCCTCAGCTTCCTTTACCTTGTTTTCCGCCTTGAGGGCGTTCTGCACGGCTTCATTCTTTGCATTGATGGCCGCCGTCAGGGATGCCGGCGGATCGATCTTGGTCGTAAACTCCTTGACGATAAAGCCTTCGCGGTTCATCGACTCGTCCAGGCGGGCCCGCACTTCGTTCTCGAATTTGGCGCGGTTGGCCATCAGTTCGTCGGAGGTATAATTGTTGGCACAGGTACGGTAGGCCTCGAAAATACAGGTGTTGATATAGCCCCGTTCCAGTTCCTTGACCGGCTTGCGGTATTTGACGAAGATATCGACGGCCTTGGTCTCGTCGATCTGGTAGGCCAGCGTCGGGGTCATCGAGAAGATGGCGGCATCCTTGGGATTGACCGTGAAGGGTTCATAGGTGACACGCTGTACGAAGGTCGGGTATTCGAAGACGCTCTCGGTGATGGGGTTGTACCATACCCAGCCGCGGCAGGTGCCTTCCACGCCGCCGCGAAGCTTTTCGTTGGAAGACCATTTCTTGAACTTGATGCCGACGGATGCGGAATCGATCGTCGTACAGCAGGATGCCATGACGAAAATGGTCACCACGGCGATGGCGATGCTGATGAAGGAGGCTTTTGCGCCTGCAGGAACAGATGATTTTGCCATAATGTTCGTTTTTATCTCTGTACAAAGATATGAATATTTTCGAAAGAAAAAGGATGGATTTCAAAAAAAGTTGCTAACTTTGCAATCCCATTGACTGCCCCTGTAGTTTAATGGATAGAATTTCGGATTCCGGTTCCGACGATAGGCGTTCGATTCGCCTCGGGGGTACGAAAAAGGTCCGACCAAATTTCTTTTTGGTCGGACCTTTTTTGACCCTATGGGCCAGCATCTCGTCCTGCCAATAAAAAAGATGGCTGCCAAAAGGCAACCATCTTTTAGTAGCGGGGGCAGGACTCGAACCTGCGACCTCCGGGTTATGAGCCCGACGAGCTACCAACTGCTCTACCCCGCGATGT
>JAFUWX010000099.1 GCA_017471025.1 Bacteroidales bacterium | reverse complement strand
GAAGACAGCTGCCGGTCTTGGTGTCGCTGTGATCTTCGTCCTTCTCGTGACCCTTCCGATCAACTATCTGCTGAACGAGTACGTGCTCAAGCCGGGTGCGCTTTCCTGGCTGGGTGAAGGCTTTGCCAATGTCGATCTGAGCTTCCTCAGTTTCATCATTTTCATCGCCGTCATCGCCGCCATCGTGCAGATCGTGGAAATGGTCGTTGAGAAATTCTCCCCGTCCCTGTACTCGGCCCTGGGTATCTTCCTCCCGCTGATCGCCGTGAACTGCGCCATCCTGGGCGGTTCCCTGTTCATGCAGCAGCGCGACTTCGTCAATGTCGGCGAAGCCACGGTCTATGCGCTCGGCAGCGGTATCGGTTGGTTCCTGGCCATCGTATCCCTGGCCGCCATCCGTGAGAAAATGGCCTACAGCAAAGTCCCTGACGCGCTGAAAGGACTGGGAATCACCTTCATCGCCGTCGGTCTGATGGCCCTGGCCTTCATGACCTTCATGGGTATTTCACTTTAAGATAAGGAGGCATGTATATGAGTTCAACGATTTTAGCATCCATTTGCGTCATCACCATCGTGACGTTGTTGCTCGTGGCCCTGCTTCTGGTCATTAAAGCAAAGCTCACCCCGTCCGGAACGGTGAAGATCGATATCAACAACGGAAAGAAAGTCCTGGATGTCCCTCAGGGCGGAGATCTGCTCCATACCCTGGCGGACGAAAAGATTTTCCTTCCTTCCGCCTGCGGCGGCAAGGCCAACTGCGGTCAGTGCAAGGTCCGCGTGCTGGAAGGCGGCGGCAGCATCCTGCCCACGGAAGAAGGTTTCTTCTCCCGCAAACAGATCAAAGACGGCTGGCGTCTGGGCTGCCAGGTCAAGGTGAAGGACAATCTCCAGATTGCCGTTCCCGACTCGGCTCTTAGCGTGAAGAAACTCGAATGCGAGGTCATCTCCAACAAGAACGTGGCGACCTTCATCAAGGAATTCACGGTCCGTCTCCCCGAAGGCGAGAACATCGAGTTCAAGTCCGGAGAATACATCCAGATCGACATCCCGGCCTACGATGTCTATTATAAGGACATCGATGTGGATCCGGAATACCGTGCCGACTGGGAGAAGTATGGTTTCTTCGATATCCACGCCGTGAATACCGAGCCGACCATCCGTGCCTATTCCATGGCTTCGTATCCGGCCGAGAAGAATGTCATCAAGCTCAACGTCCGTATCGCGACCCCTCCGTTCGACCGGAGCCAGCCGCGCGGCGTGTTCAAGATGCTTCCGGTGCCTCCGGGCATCGCTTCCACCTATATCTATACCCGCAAGCCGGGTGACAAGGTGACCATCTCCGGGCCTTACGGCGAGTTCCTCCTTCCGGAAAACGACCCCGATACCCAGGAATACATCTTCGTCGGCGGCGGTGCCGGTATGGCTCCTCTGCGCAGCCACATCATGCACCTGTTCAAGACGCTCCACACGAAAAAGCCCGTCCATTTCTTCTATGGCGCCCGCAGCCTTGTGGAGGCCTTCTACCTCGAAGATTTCGCGGAGATCGAAGCCGAATATCCGAACTTCCATTTCCACCTGGCCCTCGACCGTCCCGATCCGGCAGCCGATGCCGCAGGCGTGAAGTACACCGCCGGCTTCGTGCATGATGTGATGTTCAAGACCTACCTCAAAGACCATGAGGCCCCTGAGGACATCAAGTACTTCATGTGCGGTCCGCCTATGATGGTGGGTGCTGTCAACAAGCTGCTCGACAGCCTGGGCGTCCAGCCCGAAAGCATCCTGTACGACAACTTCGGTGCCTGATAAGGCCCTTCCCCATGATCCCGGTCCCGCAACGGACCGGGATTTTTTGTTATCGCGGTTCCCAAAGCGGCTTATTTTGTTTGTATAAGAGATAAAAATCGTAAAAATTTTGCGGAAAAATTTTTACCCTATTGCCAAACCACCTTTCCCGCCTTTATATTTGCCGCAGAACAACGACACAGGTGATGTCTGCACAAACAACAGCCAAGGGCGGGAATTCTCGCTATTTCTTCTATAGTCGCGGAGTCTTCGGATTCCGGGTCTTCCTCCATCTTGCAATTTGGGCCAGGTCTGGTGGCCGCCTGCTGGCGGTGTCTCTCGTTCCCGTCCTTCTGTGCTGTTGTCAGCCAGAGAAAGGCTGCCTGCGGATGGGGGTAATGGGCGCCAACCCGGTGGAATGCCTGGACGTTTTCTTTTTCCGGGACGACCTTCTTGGAAGGCTGGACGCCTATCAACGTTTCGAAGGCCCGCAGCCGCTGGAACTGGAAGCCGTATCGACACGCGGACCGCGCCGGATCGTCGTCCTGGCCAATTCCTCGGAGGACCGTTATACCTGGGCCCATTTCAATTCCTATGAAGGCTTGTCCGCCCTGTCCACCGAATTGCGGCACGAGCGTCCGCAGCGGCCCGTCATGAGCGGGGAATGTCTGTCGGAGTCCGGGGAGGCTGTCTCCGTGACCCTGACTCCCCTGCTGGCGGAAATCGTGTTGCAGACGCTGTCCGTCGATTTCCACGGCACCGCCTACGCGCACCTGCCGCTGGAGGACATCCGCATCTACCTGACCAATGTCAACGGGCGCTGCTCCCCTTTCGCGCAACATGTCTGGTATCCCCAGGATATCTTGAACGAGGGTGGATTGCGGCCAGCGGACCTCTCCGGAATGCTGGCCCCGGAGATGTTGTTCCAGACCCTGGAGGGAGCGCTGAACGATGGCGTCGCCGCCACTTTCCTGCGTTTTTACGGTTACCCGAACGAGGCGTCGGCGGAAGGGTACGGGACGCCGTTCACCCGGCTTGTCATCGAGGGGAAGATCGGCGGCGAGACCTGGTACTACCCCATCGATATCAACCGCAGCGGCGGAAGCGGCCTGCAGCGCGGGATGAGTTACCGGTTGGACGTGACCCTGACCCGAAAAGGGGTTTCGGACCCGGATACACCCATCGGCAGCGAGGCCGCCCGGCTCACGCTTTCCGTCCTTCCCTGGAAAGCGCAGCCGGAGAGGTTGGTTACTTATTGAAACATGTATGATGAAACGAAAATGGATATATGTACTGATGGTCATGACCCTGATGGCCTGTACCCGTGAAGGAGAGATGGCGGAGGTCGTGGTGTCGGTGTGCACGCCGACCCTGAAATCGGCCGATCCACCGGACGACGTGCTGGAAGACGTGACAGTGCTGGTGTTCAATGAGCGGGGACAGCTGGAAACCAGCCGGTATGTTTCCGGAAGGACAGCCGGGACAGGGCCGGCCGAATTCCGGCTCAGGCTGCTGACCGGGAGCCGGGTGGCCGTGGCGGCCTGTGCCAACCTGGGTTATGAAGTCCATGCCGAGAGCCTCCAGGCGCTGCGGGAAATGCGTCATCCGATGGCTTATCCGGATGAATACAGCCACGGGATGCCGATGACGGGATATGCTGAAGGTCATTTGGTTACGCAGGACGGCAGGCTGGAAATCCCGCTGCAGCGGATGATGGCCAAGGTCTCGCTGCGCATCGACCGGACCCGGCTGGACGGGGACGTTTCCTGGAAGGTCCGCAGCGTACAGGTGAGAAACGCCCCGCGCTCGGCCAGTCTGCTGGGGCATAGCGGCGCAAGAAACAGCCAAGACCTGTTTTCCGGCGGATTTATCAAGGCATGGGCCGAAGCGGATGCCCTGAACCGGGACGTGTCGCCGGGGCTCAGCGAAGAAGTCTGCGTCTATCTGCTGGAAAATTGCCAGGGACAGCCGGAAGGAGTATTCGCCGATGTCTGCTCTTTTCTGGAGTTGAAGGTGGAATATCGTTCCGCGCGGTGTCATACGGGCCCCGGCGCCTATCTGATCTATCGCTGCTATCTGGGCGCGGACGGGAAAAGCTGCGAGGTCCTGCGAAACGGGCATTATCGCATGACCATCCGCCCGGAAGGAGACGGTTTGGGCGCTGACGGGGATAATACCTGGGAAATCGACCGCTCAGGCTTAGTCATGGGAACGGGCTAGCCTACGGCCTGACAAAGGTCGTATAGCCATGATCCAGGTCCACGATGCCGTGGTGGGTCTCCCGCTGCTCCTCGGGCGGAAGCTGCATGTAATCGCCGAACTGGTGGCTCAGGTACTGATGGGTCTGGGACGGGCAGCGGATGACGGTGTCTTCGAAGGCTTGCAGGACGCCCGGGCCGAACCAGGCCTGCGGAAAGGTCAGGCGACGCACCCAGGCTTCCATCCAGACATAACCGATGGACTTGGCGCTGCGGAAAGGATATCGCTTCAGCAGGTTCAGGTAACGTGTGGAGAAGTAATCCTCCGGAAGGATACGCTCCATGGCGGCGCTGAGCAGGCGCGAAAGCACTCCGCGCAGTCCTTGTTTGGTGGAAGGATACCGCCGGTTGTCATTCAGGCGGGCCAGGCGGTGCAGACGCCGGTAGAACAGTTCCCGGGCCCAGCGGCCTTCGGGCACGCCGGAAAGCGGCATAATGTCCACGAATACGCCTTTATAGGCATCCCGGTAGGGAACCTCGCTTTCTTCGATGAAGGTCGTCCCGGCATCGCACACCTTCATCCAGACGAAACGGTAATGCCGGGCCGTATCGGGCGCATGGACATACAGGTTATCCGGCAGCTCCTTTTCCAGCAACCGGCGCAGGCGGTCATAGTCTTCGATCGGTACGGCGATATCCAGGTCATCGTCCCAAGGGATGAAGCCTTGGTGACGGACCGCCCCGATACAGGTCCCGCCGATGGCATAACAGGGAATCCCGTGCCGGTCGCACAGGGCCGAGACCTCCTTATAAATAGAAAGGATAACTTTCTGGACCTCAGTCATTTGCGTGGAGATTAAGGAAATACTCCGCGCACCACAGCTGCCATTTCTGGTTGCCGGTCAGCCGGTCCATCGGGATGTCTTGGCGGAACTCCGCCCGCTGCGGTCCTTTCCAGTCCCGCAGGAAGGCATCGACAGGCCGGGGCATGGGGATCTTCTCGGCAAGCGGGATGTCCGGATAGCGGAGGGCATGCAGTTCGCGGACGATGTATTTCGACTCGCCGCGGCGGACCCGTTGCAGGTCCAGCGGCTGCGCCATCACCAGGTCCTCGTAGGGGTCGAGATAGTCCATCCCGGCCGTCAAGAAGGCGTTTTCGTAGGAACTGTAACTCTCCTCGGCGCAAAGATCGTCCATAAATCCCTGAAAATCAATTCCGCCCTCGCCTTTCTTATACTTGCGGAAAGGAGCATAGACATCGACCGGATGCGTGAGGACCAGGGCCGGGTCCAAGGCGATATACCGGCGGACGAAGGCTTCGTAGGTCCAATCCTGCGAGAGCAATTTGTCCATCCCGCCGAACACATAGTCCGCACCGTCTCCGATGAGCAGCAGCTCGACGCCGTCTTCCCGGGCCTGGAGGGCTGCCTTCAGTAGCTGCGGCTCGATGGAATGGACAGGACCGCATTTGCGCTGCATCACGGCCGGGGTAAGGTTCCGGAAATCGTCGAAGGTGATTTCTACCCGGTGGTGCCGCAGTCCGAGCCGGTTGCAGTACCGCTGGGATCTTTCCAGGTCGGCATCGAAGACGCCGGTATCGGAAGAAAAGGTATAGGCATCGGTCCCGGCCGGCAAGAAGGATGCGACAAGGGCGCTGTCCATCCCCCCGGAAAGCAGGATCCCCGGGCGTTTTCCTCGTGCCAGCGCATCATCCACCCGCTTCCTGATGGCCTCCTGGAGGTCTTCCGGGCCCGCAATCGGCGTTTTCTCCGACAGCGGGACGCTTTTACGAAGGCGATGATGCATGCCGGGGAAATACTCCCGCTCCGGATCCCAGGTGTACCGGAATGCCATATAGGAGCTCAGGCAGAAATCTTTATCGACCATGGTTTATTTCAAATCGGTCAAATCGTGTCCGCGGACCTGCTCCAGCACCTGCGAGATCTTACTGGAGGAAACGCCCTTGGTATAAGGGAAATAGACGATCTGGATCCCCTCCCGGGCGAATTCCTGCTCGTAGGCCTGCCATTTCTCCGTCCCGTACCAGTCGTCGCCGACGAACAGGTACTGGGCGCCGAGTTTCTTGCAGGCGGTCAGTTTGTCCATGTCGTACTGCGGAATGGCCGCATCGACGTATTTGATGCTGCGGACGATCTCGATCCGGTCCTCGAAGGGGATCATGGCCTGTTTGCCTTTGTATTGGACCAGTTCGTCCACGGTGACGCCGACGACGAGCTTGTCGCACATCCCCTTGGCGTTTTTCAGCAGATTGAGGTGACCGATATGGAAGAGGTCATAAACCCCGGTCGTGTATCCAATGACCATAGCGCTATTGATTTTCAAGTGTTTGCAAACGGGCGACGCAGGCTTTCAGGGAATCCGTCCAATGCGGGATGCGCAGGCCGAATACCGTTTTGACCTTCGTCTTGTCCAGGACCGAATAGGCCGGACGCTTGACTTTGGAAGGGAATTCGTCGCTGTGGCAAGGCTGGACGTCGCAGGCGTCGTGCCCGGCGAAGCGGGCCGTCTGCAGGGCGAAATCGTACCAACTGCACACGCCTTCGTTGCTGAAATGGTAAATACCTTCATGGCCGGCATATCGCCCGCTTTCGAGGATATCGAGCAGCGCGCCGGCCAGGTCCCGGGCATAGGTCGGCGTGCCGGCCTGGTCGAAGACCACCTTCAGGGAAGGTTTCTCGCGGGTCAGCTGCAGCATGGTCTTGACGAAATTCCGACCGTATTCGCTATAGAGCCAGGCGGTCCGGAAGATGAGGCAGCGGCATCCCGTCGCCAGGATTTTCTGCTCGCCATGGAGTTTGGTCAAGCCATATACGCCGGTAGGCGTGCCTTGCTGGTCTTCGCGGCAAGGGGTGTTGTAGGGCTCCTGGCCGAAGACGTAGTCGGTGGAGATGTGGACCAGGAGTCCGCCGACGGCGGCCATGGCTTCGGCGAGGTAGCCGGGCGCGTCGGCGTTCAGCCGCTCGGCGAGGGCGAAGTTGTCCTCGGCGGCATCTACATTGGTATAGGCGGCGCAGTTGACGACGGCGTCGATTTCTTCATCATGGACGAAACGGCCGATGTCTTCCGGGTCGGTGATGTCCAGGTGATAGGCCGGCCAGCCTTCCCGGCGGGTAACATCGGAGAAATACCAGACATGTTCCCCACGCTGGACACAGGCTTTGGTCGATCCTCCGCAGACCAACTCCCGCAGCGTACAGCCCAACTGACCGTTTGCACCTGTTACTAAAATCTTCATAATCAATGCTATGTTAAATCAAATCCTCCCATTTGAAATCGGCCGGGGCGTCGGCCAGGAGAGGATGTCTTAAATCCTTCGGACTGAGCAGGACCCGGTCGGCCGGAATCCCCCAGTCAATTCCCAACGATGCGTCCCGGATATCGATGCCGCCCTCGGACTCCGGGCAATAATAATTGTCGCACTTGTATTGGAATACCGCCTTCTCGGAGAGGACGGCGAAACCATGGGCGAAACCGCGGCTGATAAAGAACTGCCGGTGGTTCTCCGCAGAGAGTTCGACGGCGACATGCTGCCCGAAGGTCGGGCTGCCATGGCGGATATCCACCGCCACATCCAGGACTCGGCCCTGGACGCAGCGCACCAGTTTGGCCTGGGCATGCGGCATCCGCTGATAATGCAGGCCGCGCATCACGCCATAGGAGGAACAACTCTCGTTGTCCTGGACGAAATCAACCTGCAGGCCGGTTTGGCGGGCGAAATCCCGGGCATTGAAACTCTCGAAGAAGTAGCCCCGGTCATCCGGGAATACGCGGGGCTCCAGGATCAGCAGCCCCTCGATAGGCGTAGTCAAAACATTCATATCCAACTGCTAAAACTCATCCATATTCGACGGGCCGTTCTTCTCCACCTCGGCAGCCATTTTCAGCAGATACTGCCCATATTGATTCTTGGCCATCGGCGCCGCGACGCTCCGGACCTTGTCCGGGGTAACCCAACCCGCCCGCAGGGCGATGCCTTCCAGGCAGGCCACCTTCAGTCCCTGGCGTTTCTCAATGGTTTCGATGTAATTGGTCGCTTCGGCCAGGCTGTCATGCGTGCCGGTATCCAACCAGGCAAAACCCCGGCCCAGGGTCTGCACTTTCAGTTCCCCGTCTTCGAGGAAACGCTGGTTGACGCTGGTGATTTCCAGCTCGCCACGGGCGGAAGGGCGGATATGCCGGGCGACTTCCACCACCTTGTTCGGGTAGAAATACAGGCCGACCACCGCATAATTGGACTTCGGACGGGCCGGCTTCTCCTCGATGCTGAGGCAGTTCCCTTCCCGGTCGAATTCGGCGACGCCATAGCGTTCCGGGTCGCTGACCCAATAGCCGAATACCGTGGCCTTCTGTTCCTGCTCCGCGGTCTTGACCGCATTGCGGAAGAGGTCCGTCATGCCGCTTCCATGAAAGATATTGTCCCCCAGGACCAGGCAGACGGAGTCGTCCCCGATGAAATCCGCACCGATGATGAAGGCCTGGGCCAATCCGTCGGGCGAAGGCTGCTCCGCATAGGAGAAGCGTACGCCGAAATCGGAGCCGTCTCCGAGCAGGCGCCGGAAGCCCGGCAGGTCCTGCGGCGTGGAGATAATCAGGATATCCCGGATGCCCGCCAACATCAGGACGGACACGGGATAATAGACCATCGGTTTGTCATAGATAGGCAACAACTGCTTGCTCACCCCTTTCGTAATGGGGTAAAGACGGGTTCCGGACCCTCCGGCGAGTACAATTCCTTTCATATCATCATTGTCGATTGTCTTACAAAAATACGGATTCTCTCTGGAAAAAACCAGTATCCGACGGTTATTTCTTGTCCTGGGGCGCTTTTCTTGTCAGGACGAAGCGATGTCCCAGCAATGTCAGCACCTTGACCCGGTCCGGACCTTCGCGGTCCAGGCGGAAAATCTGTTGGAAAAAGGGCTGCAGGCGGCGGCCAAGTCGCATCTGGAAGTCGGCCCGGCGGTCCGTCACGACCGGGACGATGCGGTAACCGGCATCCGTGACGACGAAGGTGCAGATCCGTTCATAGATATGGGCCATGGAGCCGATCCGGGACGAGGCGGAGCTGGCGTCGAAGGACTCCGGACGCAGGTCGGCATCCCGCAGCCGGGCAAAGGGTGCCATGCGCGCCAGGAACATGGTGCCGGCGCAGAAGGTGTCCGCTTCCGGATGAAGGCCCAGCCGGGCCATCTCCGCCTGAAGGGGCTGCGTATCTTCGGGCAGGTTTCCGGATAACTTCCTGACGCAGACGCTGTTACAGGCCAGGCCTGCTTGGCTGTCCTGGGCGAATATGTTCAGCAAGGAAGCGAAACGGGCCGGGCTGTCCAGCAGGGCATCGACCAGCAGATCGCGCCAGCGGTAGCCGCCGATGCGCACGCCGTTGAGCCGTACATGCTTCCCGCGCGCACTTTTGGTATGGAGCTTCATCACCAGGTCATAGGCGGACAGGTCCACCTGACGCAGCAGGGAGACGAAGGGCCAGATATCATATCCCACATTCTCGACTTGCAGGAAATGGGCATCCGGACGCAGCCGGCGGATCTCCGCCTCCGTCTGGGCCGAAGGCGTGTTCCAGGTCACGAACAAATCCCAGTCACAGCCGCCGATCGCGGCCAGCTTGTGCAGATAATACGGCACCTGGTCGTGGTAATAGACATGGAAATGAACCAGCAGTCTCATGCTTGATATCGGATCGGTTCCCGCAGGGGACGGAAATGGCGGGGCGAGGTGTAGCCGGGAAGGGTCGCATGCCAGGCCCGCATCTGCCGCAGCGCCTCTTCCGTGTTGTATCCGGAGCCGCCGGGATGCACGACCCGGATCCGGTCATCCACCAGGATCAGCAGATGGGCCAGGCGGGCGAAATGGCTGAGTGCCAGGTCAATCCCCCACCCCAGGCGGTTGACGGCCGTATCGATGGGGCAGATCTGCGCCAGCAAATCGGTCCGGACCAGATGGAACCAGCCTTCCTGGAAATTGGCCGGCCGCAAGCGTCCGGTGAAGTGGCAGCGGCTTTGCGGCAGGGACCGGCCCCGCCACGCCGTACTGGGCTGATACAGACCGACATTCACCGAGCGGGAAATCTCCCGCATCGCCTCGGCCAGCCGCGGAGCGTCCTTTTCCCGGATCTGCAGGTCGCTGGTCAGCAGCATCACCCAGGGATATCCGCCCGCCACGGCCCTGTCGTAGGCCTCGTTGACCAGGCCGGAATAATAGACATTGTCCAGAGGAACGGCCGTGGGATGCTCGCAGCGCGGGTCGCTGCCGCTGTCCAGGATCAGGGTATCGAACCAAGGCGAAAGCCGCTGGCTCCACGCGATGGCTTCCGCATTGCGGTTATGGTTGAATATGCAGCAGAGAATTCGGGAAGGCATTACTTTTTCAGTTTATAGCGGATTCGGGACATCAGGGTGCGCCGTTTCATATAAATCGGCTTGGTCGGGTCTCCGCCGAAGGTATTCAGGCGCCCCACCGTCAGGCCGTAGCGCTTGGGGGCATCCTTGTACTTGGCCTTGATATCGTCCAGGCGGGCGTGGAAACGCTCCCCGGCCACGCCTTCGGAATAATGCTGGCAAGGGAACTCCAGGGTCCGGGACGCAATGCCGTAGCGGCTGTGGGCCATGGCGCAGAAATCCTCGGTATAGAGGTCGAAAGCGAAATGCGGGTCAAAGCGCAGGCCATATTTCCGCAGCAGCGAGGTATGCACGATAATGCATTGACAATCAAATGTATCCACGATACCGGCGTCAATCATGCCGATGATCTCCTTGGCGTGGCTGCCGTCTTTGCGGCTTTGGATGACATAGCCGCTGATGGATTCGAAATCCGCATGCTCGCACATCTCCACATACTGTCCGACCGGGCCGTACAGGCAGCCCGGGTCGCAGGTTTCCAGGATCGGCCGGATGTCGCACAGCAGCTGCCAGTCCTCGTGGCAGAAAATGATCCAGCCTTCTTCGGGATGGCTGTCGATAAAGTGGTTATAGCGCGCGGGAATGGGCAGGTTCTCCTCCCGGTTGTCGTAATATACCCGGTGGAAATCCCGGCACCAGGGATTGTCCGCGACGCATTTCCCATACATGGAAAAATCCCGGACGACCGAAACGATATGGATGGTCTGGCTCATATCAGGTCGGCAAAACGTTCCGGCATCCGGACAATGATGACCAGCTCGAACATGGCCGGCTTGTTCCAGGCATAGGGCGGACGGACCAGGGTCTGGCAGATCCGGCCGAAACGGGTCCAGGTATCGAAATCCCGAGCCTTGTGCGAAGAGACCTGCTGGATGGTTTTCGAGCGCTTCTTCAGGTGCGCGCTCCAGCCCTGGGCCAGGCGGTCCTTGTCGTTGAAACGGTCCTGGAGACGCTTCATGTCGAAATAGCCGAAATGAAGCAGGTATAAATCTTTGGAAATATGGAAGTTATGCCCTTTTACCCGGTGGAAGCCGGAGCCCCAGCGAAGCGGTTTCGCCAGGATGGAAGGCTTGGTGTAGCGGGTGCAGATCCGGGCGTAATGACGCTGCCGGAGGAAGGGGACGCCCTCCACGACATCCGGTTCCTCGCCCAGTTTCTGCCCGAAATCCAGGCCCAGGCCGGACAGGGAATCCCGGATGGGCGTCTTGTCCAGGTATTCGGACAGGCTCATGCCCAGCTTGGGATCGACGACGACGAACTCGTCGGCATCCACGCCGATGACGAGGTCATACCCGGCGTCGAACAGTTCGGCCGCCTTGTCCGAGACGAAGGCCAGCCTTCCCTTCTCGGCAGACACCAGTTTGGTCCCGATTTTATCCACCAAGGTGGTATGGGTTCCGGCGCAGAAGTCGCCCACGCGCTGGTCTTTCCCGTCAAAATAGATATAGAGGTTCTCCCGGCCCAACTGCGCGCCGTAATATTCCACCCACTTGCGCAGGTAGAAATCGTCGTTGCGGACCATGGTAATCGCGGCTATCCGTTTCATAGCGGTCAAAGTTACAACATTATTTCAGATATTGGGCAGTATAGGACGACTTTTCCGCCACCAGGTCGTCCGGCGTACCGGCAAACACCACGTGGCCGCCGCCCTCGCCGGCTTCCGGACCCAGGTCGATGACCCAGTCCGCGGCGCGGATGACATCCAGGTTATGCTCCACCACGACGATGGTATGGCCCTTGGACAGGAGCATGTCGAAGGATTTCAGGAGCTTCTCCACGTCATAGAAATGGAGCCCGGTCGTCGGCTCGTCGAAGATGAACAGGATCTTCTTGCGCGAATCCCCTTCGCTCATCGACAGGAAGGATGCGAGCTTGACCCGCTGGCTTTCCCCGCCGGAGAGGGTACTGCTGCTCTGCCCGAGCTTGATATAGGAAAGGCCCACATCCACCAGCGGCTGCAATTTCCTGGCGATGGCCTGTGCCTCCGGCTCTTTCTGCGCGCCGAAGAAGGCGATGGCTTCATCCACGCCCATATTCAGGATATCGTCGATGTTTTTCCCCTGGTAGCGCACTTCCAGGATATCCGGTTTGAACCGCTTTCCGCCGCAGGCTTCGCAGACCATGGAGACATCCGCCATGAACTGCATGCCGATTTTGACGAAACCTTCGCCCTGGCATTCCGAACAGCGTCCGCCGTCCTGGTTGAACGAGAAGAAGGAAGGCGTATAGCCGTTCAGTTTGGCATATTGCTGGGCGGCCATCAGCTTGCGGATGTCGTCATAGACTTTCAGGTAGGTGACGGCGTTGGAACGGCTGCTCTTGCCGATGGGATTCTGGTCCACATACTCGACCTGGGCGATCCGGTCCAGGTTGCCGGAAAGGCCGCGGAAGGTACCCGGCAGCGGTCCCGATTCATTGATCCGGCGGTACAGGGCCGGATAGAGGATATCGCCCACGAGCGAGGATTTCCCGCTTCCGCTGACGCCGGAGACGACGGTCAGCACGCCGAGAGGAAATTTGACGCTGATGTCTTTGAGGTTATGCTCCATCGCCCCATCGACGCCGATGCTGTACTGCCAGCGGCGCCGTTCCCGCCGATAGCGGGGTCGCACGCCGGAGAGGTACTGCAGCGTCAGGGAACGGTCTTTCACGGCCTGGGGATAATCGGCGTCCAGCCGGCCTTGGAAGATGACTTCCCCGCCCTCGATGCCGGCATAGGGGCCCATGTCGATGATTTCGTCGGCCGCCCGCATGATTTCCTCGTCATGCTCGACGACGATGACGGTGTTGCCGATATCGCGCAGGCGGCGGAGCACCCCGATCAGCCGGTCGGTATCCCGGGGATGCAGCCCGATGCTGGGCTCGTCCAGGATATACATGGAACCGACCAGGGAACTGCCCAGGGCCGTGACGAGGTTGATCCGCTGGCTTTCGCCCCCGGAAAGGGTATTCGTGGCCCGGTCCAGTGTCAGGTAGCCCAGGCCGACGTCTTCGATATATTGCAGGCGCGTGGTCACTTCTTCAATGGCCTTGCGGACGATCCGCTGCTCATAGGGCGACAGGGTCAGCGTCCGGAAAAAGCCGAGCAACTCGCCTACCGTCATCTGCAGGAGCTCATGGATATTCCTGCCTCCGACGCGCACATACAGGGCGTCTTTGCGCAGGCGGCTGCCCTTGCATTCGTGGCAGGTCGTCCGGCCGGAAAAACGGCTCAGCATGAACTTGTATTGGATCTTATACCGGTTGGCCTCCACCCATTCGAAGAACTCGTTCAGGCCGAAGAAGGTTTTAGGATCCTTCTCATCCCCGCGTGTTTCCCAAACCAGGGCGCGCTGAGCCTCGGTCAGTTCGCACCAGGGCTTGAATACGGGGATGCCGTAGTTCTTGGCCACCTTCACGAGCTGGTCCTTGAACCAGCCCATCTTGTCGCCCCGCCAGCACAGGATGGCCCCGTCGTAAATGCTCTTGGTCTTGTCCGGAATGACGAGGTCTTCGCTGATGCCGATGATCTTGCCCAGGCCGCCGCACACCGGGCAGGCGCCCAGGGGGCTGTTGAAGCTGAACATATATTCATCCGGCTGGCGGAAGGTCATCCCGTCCGCTTCGAAACGGGTCGAGAAGGCTTTCATTTCCCCGTCACGGACCACATACATCCGGCCTTGCCCGATGCTGAAGCAATTCTCGACGGAGCTTCTCAGTCGAGTCAGCAGGTCTTCGTCCTGGGTATCCTGCACCTTGGCGCGGTCCACGAGCAGGTACAGCTCCTGCGGCCAGGTGCCCGCTTCCGCCTGCTGCATCATCTCTTCGATCCGAAGCGCGGCGCTGCCGTCCCAGAAGCGGGAATAACCCTGTTCTTTCAGGTCCAGCATCAATTCCACCTTGTCCTGCCTTTCCTGCCAGCGGATATCGGCCAGCAGATACACCACGCTCGCCCCGCCCTCCAGGATATATTCCATGACATCGTTCGTGCCGTGGCATTTCACCTCCACGCCGCTCACCGGGGAATAGGTCCGGCCGATCCGCGCGAAAATCAGGCGGAGATAATCGTAGATTTCCGTCGTTGTCGCCACAGTGGAACGGGGATTCTTGACATTGACCTTCTGCTCGATGGCGATGGCCGGCGGGACGCCCTCGATCAGCTCGACATCCGGCTTGGACATCCTGCCCAGGAACTGCCGGGCATACGAGGAAAGGCTCTCGGCGAAACGCCGCTGCCCTTCCGCGAACAAAGTATCGAAAGCCAGCGAGGACTTCCCGGAACCGGAAATGCCGGTAATCACCACGAAACGCCCCCTCGGAATCGAGACCGTGACCTCTTTGAGGTTGTTGACTTTCGCCTTTTTTATAACGATGTTCCCTTCTTGTGGCATAAAATTCGATTAAGTTTGTAAATATACGGATATTTTGCCACTTTTCCGCATCTCCCCGAAAGGGAAAGCAACTTTTGTCATTTCATACGGCGAAAGCGCGCATTTTTTACTAACTTTGTAGTTTGTATCCCCTGTTTGGGGAAGAGGTACCGCATGAGAAAGGCGATGATCTTCATACTGGCCCTGCTGCTGCCGCTTGTCCTGGATGCCCAAAGCACCAAGGTCAAGGGGCGTGTCACCGATGCGGATACCGGCGAAGGCATTCCTTTCGTGGGCGTGTATTATAAAGGGACGACCATCGGCATATCGACCGACCTCGACGGCAACTACAGCATCGAGACGCGGGATCCGGCCGCCCAGGTGCTGACCGCTTCCATCCTCGGCTATGACACCCAGGAAGTGAAGGTGCAGCAGCATGCGTTCCAGGTCATCAATTTCCAGCTCAAAACGACCAACAACCACCTGAATGCCAGTCTCGTCAAGCCGGACAACAGGCGGATGAAGCAGATGCTCAAACGCATCAACGAGCGAAAGCCCTACAACGACCCCGAGCTGAAGGACGCCTACAACTGCGACGTCTATTCCCGCATGGAGCTGGACCTGACCGACCCGCAGTCCCAGATCCCTTTCAACAATTTCTGGAAACAGTTCGATTTCACCCTGGCCTATATGGATACCTCCGTGGTCTCCGGACAGCCCTACCTGCCGGTGATGATTTCCGAAAGCAAGGCCCGCAAATACCATGGCCGTAGGCCCTATGTCAATAAGGAAATCATCGAGGCGAACCGCATCTCGGGCATCGAGGACGAGAATTTCCTCTCCCAGTTTACCGGGACGATGCACTTGAAGACCAATTTCTACCAGGATTTCATCAATGTCTTCGAGCAGCGTATCCCCTCCCCGCTGATCAGCACCGGTTTCCTCTATTACGATTATTACCTGATCGACAGCCTGCAGATCGACGGGCGGAAGACCTATTATATCCGGTTCCATCCCGGCAAACTCGTTTCCAGCCCCGTCTTTGACGGCGAAATGAAAATCGATGCCGAGGACTATGCCCTGCGCGAGATCCACGCCAAACTGGCCCGGACCGGGACCATCAACTGGGTCCGCGACCTGGTCATCGACAACGAGCACCAGCGCGTCGATAGCACCTGGTTCTACAAGAACGACAAGATGTACATCGACATGTGCCTCTTCCTGACCGATTCCACCAACCTGACTTCCTTCATCGGAAACCGGCAGATCGCCTACGGCAAGCCGGAATTCTCGCTGCCGAAGGACAACCGGATGCTCAATGAGATGACGGGCCAGGTCCTGGTGAAGTTCGATGCGGACAAGAGCCCCGCCTATTGGCAGGAAGTACGGCCCTTCCCGCTTTCCGCCAAGGAAGAGGGCATCTATGAGATGGTGGATCAGGTCAAGGACGTCCCCTTCTACAAAGGGGCGTACTCCGTCGTGGAAATGTTCATCAACAGCTACCTGAACATCGGGAAGATCGGCTTCGGTCCTGTGGATCAGCTGATCAGCCGCAACGAGCAGGAAGGCGTCCGCGTGCTGCTGGGCGCCCGGACCTCGCCGCAGTTCAGCAAACGGGTGCGGTATATGGTCTATGGCGCATACGGGTTCAAGGACCGCGGCTTCAAGGCCGGCGCCCAGATGGAATACCTGTTCAGCAAGGATCCGGAGCGGAAGCTGTCCGTTTCCGGCCGGCACGACATGGAACAGTTCGGCCGGGGAACAAACCTGGCCACTTCCGGCAACATCTTCTCCTCCGTATTGTCCCGCGGCGGCGACAAACGCTGCACCGTCAACGAGTACAAAATCAAGTACGAGCATGAGTCCAGCATGAATTTCAACCAGACCTTCGAAGTGCTGGGCCGCATGATTTACGGCAATCAATATGTGCCGCTCGTGCGCTACGCCCCGGATCAGGCTTTCGAAAAAGGCATGGAACCGCCGTTGGAGACCGTGCCCCGCTTCGGCTATACGCAGTTCCACTACGGAGCCCGGCTCTCCTGGGAGGAAACGGTCCTGCGCGGTCATTTCATCAAGACGTACGCCCATACGAAATATCCGATCATCGTCCTGGATCTGGCCGGCGCCCTGCACGGGCTGATGAGCGATTACAGCTACCTCAGGACCGAATTGACCTGCAATTACAAGCTGCCCCTGCCGCCGGCCGGCAACATCCGCTTCATCCTCAATACGGGTACCATCTTCGGCAATGTCCCCTATCCCCTGCTGAAGCTGCACGAAGGCAACGGCACGCACGGCCTGGACAAGACGGCGTTCGCCTGCATGGATTATTACGAATTCGCCTCGGACACCTGGGCGACGCTCTTCGCCGAATACAACATGGGCGGCTTTATTCTGGGCAAGATTCCCCTGCTGCGCAAGCTGGATATGCGGGAGGTCTTCGGTTGCAAGGTAGCCTGGGGCATGTTGTCGGACCGCAACAACGGTACGCCCGGTACGACCCAGGCCTATTCGGCCCCCATGCTCTTCCCCCAATGGAACTATACCCGCAAGGACGGGACCGTCGTGGAAAAGGTCATGGAGCCGCTGAACACCCCGTACATCGAGGTCCACGCCGGTCTGAGCAACATCTTGCGCCTGTTCCGGGTCGATGCCAACTGGCGTCTGACGCACCGTGATACGGCCCGGCAGAATTTCTCCGTCACCTTCGGCTTCGAAGCTTCCTTCTAAGATAAGTGACCAGCGAACCGCTGGAAACAGAAACAGCGGTCGTTCCAAGATGGATTTTGGACGACCGCTGAATGGAATGAAAGAATCTCCCTCTTATCTGGCCAGACTGTCCAGCAGGGCCGTATAATGCCGGTTCAGCGAATCCAGTGCAGGCAGGTGCTCCTGGGCAATCGGCTCGGCGGAAGGCGACTCCATTGTGAGCGGGTTGATCGGCGTCCCGTTCTTCCAGACCCGGAAATCCAGATGCGGGCCCGTCGCCGTGCCCGTCATGCCGACATAGCCGATGACATCGCCCTGACGGACGCGACTTCCTACCTTGAGGCCGGAAGCATATTTCGATAGATGCAGATACGCCGTCGTATAGACGGAATTATGCCGGATTTTGACCGTATTTCCGCCACCGCCGCCCCAGCCTTTGCTGATGACGGTACCGTCGCCGATGGACATGACCGGCGTACCGGTCGGGGCGGCATAATCGACCCCCGTATGGGGACGGACCGTCCCGTGTACCGGATGCTTGCGGTGATAGGAGAAGCCGGAGGAAATCCGGGTAAACTTGAGCGGAGCCTTGAGGAAGGCCTTCTTCATGCTCTCGCCCTTCTCGTTCCAATAGCGGTTTCCGCCGTCGCCCTGGTCGAAGAAAATGGCCGGCAGGACCTTCTCGTCGCGGCTGAATACGGCATATTCGACAGCCTGGATATCAATGACTTCGCCTTCGCACACCCGCTGGTCGTAAACGGCCCGGAAACGGTCGCCTTTCTGCAGGCCGAAAAAATCCACGGTCCAGGCATAGATTCCCGAGAGCTCCACGATCATCAGCGGCGACACCCCGGCAGCCACCATATCGTTCCACAGCGAACTGTTGATGGTCACATCGACATACTTGCGCTGGGTCTCCACCGGCTTGGACACCTTCCAGGCGGCATACGGCTCCACGCAGCGGAACACGGTCATATCCACCTTGTTCTGCTCATAGACCAGGTAATGCAGGTTCCTGATCTCGGTCGTATCCGCATCGAAATAGGCCTGCCAGGCATTGCCCGCCCGCATTTTCCGCGAATCGAAGACGGAATCGCTCGCCACGGCGAGTTTGTAGGCCTCGGCCTGGGACATGCCCAGCCGGGTCATCAGGCCGGTGAAGATCTCACCGCTGCGCAGGGTCCCTTCGACCAGGTCCAGGGAATCGGTGCAGAAGCCCAGCGGATAGACGGTGTCTTTTTTCTCTGTCGCGTCCCCGTCCGCCGCCTTGTGCTTGCGCTGCACGAATCGGCAGGAAGAGACAGTCAGCAGGATCAGCAGGATAAATATCGCATTTCTCTTCATAAGCATCGGAATTCAAGACATCAAATATACGGTTTTTTCTGCAAATTGCGTATATTTGCGCCCATATTCCCGCGAGCGATTTTCCGGGAACGAGCATGATTTGGGAATGAAACGTGTTGTCCTTTGTTTGTTATGGATGGGTTTGGCGCTGGCCTTGCAGGCACAACGCCGGGTGACCGTCAGCGGACTGGTCACCGACGGGGCCTCCGGTGAGACCCTGCTCGGCGCAGGCGTCCTGGCCGGTACGGACGGCGCCGTGACCAATGAATATGGCTTCTATACCCTGACCCTGCCCCGTGGGACCACGACCTTGACCTGGTCGTATATCGGCTACGAGCCGGAGGTTCAAACACTTGATTTGCAGCGCGATACCACGATCAATATCCAGCTTCGCGCCGGTGCCTCCCTGGCGGCGGCCATGGTCTCGGCCCAACAGGAGTCCGGCATCAAATCCAGCCGGATGGGCGTGCTGGAAGTGCCCGTCAACGCCATCAAGAACACCCCCGCCCTTTTCGGCGAAGCGGATGTCCTGAAAATCATCCAGATGATGCCAGGCGTCCAGTCCGGTTCCGAGGGATTCTCGGGCCTGTACGTGCGGGGCGGCGGTCCGGATGAAAACCTCCTGTTGCTGGACGGCATCGCCCTGTACAACGCCGAGCACATGCTGGGTATCTTTTCCATTTTCCAGCCGGAAGCCGTCAAGAAGGTCACCCTGTACAAAGGCTCTTTCCCGGCCCGTTACGGCGGCCGGATTTCCAGCATCATCGACGTACGGACCAACGACGGCAACATGAAGGAATTCCACGGATGCGTCGGGGTCTCGGCCATCAGCGACAAAGTGCATATCGAAGGGCCCATCGTTAAGGACAGGACCTCCTTCTCGGCCAGCGCCCGGGGCATGCACACCTTCCTCTTCGACCGCCTGCTGCATGCCATGGGAAGCCCCGCCAACTACTATTTCTTCGACCTCCACGGCAAGGTGACGCACCGTTTCCGGGGCGGCAAGGACCGGCTCTATGCCAATGTCTATCACGGACAGGACGAGTTCTATTACAAGGATGACAATACCGAGGAGGATGTCTCCACCAACACCAAACTCAGCGTCCGCTGGGGAAACACCGTCGCCGCCCTGCGCTGGAACCACATCTTCAACAGCCAGCTCTTCGCCAACGCGACCCTGGCCTACAACCGTTACCGGATGATCATGGGGACCGACATCCATGCCGTCAGCTACCAGCCCGACGACACGGCGCTCAGGCAGGACGTCAGCTTCAATTACCACTCCGGCATGCGGGATTTCAGCGCGAAAATGGACTTCGACTATACGCCCCTCCCCCAGCACATGATCCGCTTCGGCGGCGAATATATCTACCATACCTTCATTCCCGAGACCGTCGCCCTGATGACCCTGTCGGACGATAAGGAAGAAGGCCTGAACAAGGACTATTCCGGGGAAGGCGTCCGCCACAACGGCCACGATGTCTCCCTCTTCGTCGAAGACGACATGGCCCTGGGCGAATCCGTCACGCTGAATCCCGGCCTGCACGCCACGCTGTTCGGAACCGATGGACGGGCCTATTTCTCCCTGGAACCGCGGCTTTCCGCCAAATACAACACCGGATTCGGCCTGTCCTTCAAGGCGGCCTATTCCCGGATGTCCCAATACGTCCACCTGCTGTCTTCTTCGCAGATTTCCCTGCCGATGGACCTCTGGGTGCCGATTACGAAAGATATCCGCCCCGAAACCAGCGACCAAGGCTCGGTCGGAGCCTATTTCGACGGGCTGAAGGGCTGGGAATTCTCCCTCGAAGGCTATTACAAGTGGGTGCGCAACGTCCTGGAATACAAAGACGGCGTCAATTTCCTGGTCGGGACCTCCGACTGGGAGAACAAGGTGGAGATGGGCCTCGGCCGGGCCTATGGCATGGAAGTGTATATCGAGAAGACGACCGGGAAAACCACCGGTTGGCTGGCCTATACCCTGTCCAAGAGCGAACGCTGCTTCCCGGGCGGTACGATATCCGGCGGCCAGTGGTTCCCCTATCGCTATGACAGGCGGCACAACCTGAACATCGTCGTCAACCACCGTTTTTCCGAGGTGGTCGAAGGCAGCGCCACCTGGTCCCTGTGCACCGGCGGCACCACCACGATTCCCGAGCGGCAGACCATCACGGTGGACCCGTACGGCAATGTCGGGCAAAGCGACATGATCAGCCACCGCAACAACTACCGTCTGCCGGCCAGCCACCATCTCAACCTGAGCGTCAACTTCCACAAAAAGCATCGCCGCGGTGAAAGTGTCTGGAACGTAAGTGTTTACAATGTATATAACCGGATGAATCCGAATTTCGTCTTCAAGACTGCCTCCAGCCGGTACAATGCCTCGACCGGCGCCTATGAGGACAAGATCGAATTGACGAAACTCACCATCCTGCCTATCATCCCTTCCGTGGGATATACGTATAATTTCTAACGGTATGAAGAAGATTCTGTTTTGGGGATGCCTGCTGCTGGCGACGGCCTGCACGAACGAGCTGGACTTCGACCTGGAGTCTGCGCCGGACGCGCTGCTGCTTTCCGCCCAGCTGCGTGCCGAGGATACCCGCCATGCCGTCTATGCCAGCCTGGGAACAGGCGGCACCTTGGCCAAGGCCCCGGACCTGGAGATCTGGTGCTATGTCAACGACAAGCCCGTCACCCAGGCGGTGCCGGACAAGCTCGAGACCGTGATTCCGCCGGTCAAGCCCGAACGGACGGCCTATCAGCGGACGATCTATGTGTTAGACGCCACATTCGAGCCGGGAGACCGCGTCCGCATTACGGCCGAGGCCCCGGGCTGGCAGGCTTCCGGGCAGAGCGTCTTCCCCCGGCGGCCGAAGGTTACGGCTGTCGATACCCTGTCCATCCTGACCCCGAACCGCTGGCGTCCGGAGGAAGTCACGCGGGACCTGCAGGTCAGCGTGTCGCTCGACGACCCGGCGGGAGAAGACAACTGGTACATGCTCGAAACGCTGCTGCGCCGGGAAGTGGTCCTGCACGGGCCCACTGAGCCGGACAGCCTGATGCAGGATATCCGCTACATCCGCCCCAATACCGGCGACGACCCCATCCTCAGCGACGGCGTCATCATTTCCAACGAAGAACTGTTCGGCACGATTTCCGTCAACAGCTACAATTATTTCAGCGACCGCCTCTTCGCCGGAGAGACCGGCCGGATGACCTTCAAGATCGGGCATTCCGACCTCGGCGCCAGTTATGCCCCTTCGCTGAATTATGACCAGATGATGCGTTTTACCTCCGCCGATGTCACCACCATCCTCGAAGTCCGGGTGCTCAGCATCGGTCAGGAAGAATATAACTACATGAAAGCCATCGGCATCCAGGCTTCCGGCTTTTATTTCTCCAATTTTATGGAACCCGTCGCCATCCCGAACAATGTCTCCGGCGCGACCGGCTTTATCGGTACGCTCTCCGGACAGTCCAGCCGCTTTGTCTTCCCGGACATGCATCTGAACTGGGGCGGTATCATGACCGAAAGCAAATGAATCTGACGCCCATCGCCCATTACCGCAGTCCCCTGCGCGAGAAGTTCGGTTGCCCCAGGCAAAGCGGACTGGCCCCGGCCCTCGCGGGAGAAATCGTCTTCGAACCGCCCTATGACAATCCCGATGCCTGGCGCGGCCTGGAAGGATTCACCTATATCTGGCTCATCTGGGGCTTCCACGCCAACCATGAGCAGACCGCCTGGAGCCCGACGGTCCGGCCTCCGAGGCTGGGCGGGAACCGGCGCCTGGGCGTTTTCGCCACCCGCTCCCCCTATCGTCCCAATCCCCTGGGTCTTTCTTCCGCCCGGCTGGGCGAATGCCGCGACGGCAAACTCATCGTCTATGGGGCCGACCTGATGGACGGGACGCCCATCTATGACATCAAGCCGTATATCCCTTATACGGACAGCCACCCCGAAGCGGCAGCCGGCTTCGTCGATGAAACGCCCTGGCAGGAGCTCGAGGTCGTCCTCCCGGAAGGTCTGGCTCTCCCGGAAGGGGCTTTGGAAGTCCTGCGGCAGGATCCCCGGCCGCAGTATCACCGGGACCCGGACCGCGTCTATGGATTAACATACGGAGACCGCGAAATCCATTTCACGGTCTCCGGTCATGTGCTCTATGTGCAGTCTG
>JAFUWX010000098.1 GCA_017471025.1 Bacteroidales bacterium | reverse complement strand
TCAATGGCATCGTAAAAAATAGAATACGCGATACTCTTCTTCCCCTGCAACATAAGGTTGTTCACGAAACGCGTAACCTGCACATCGTGAAACTTCGGATCAGGAAGTAGAATCCTCTTCTTAGGCTTCGATTTTCTCATTGTTTTGGGAATTTGAAATTAATAAAGGTGATTACTTCTTAGATTTCTTCGGCCTCTTGGCGCCATAGAGGGAACGGGACTGGGTCCTGCCTTCTACGCCAGCGGTATCCAAAGCTCCTCTAAGGATGTGGTAACGTACACCCGGAAGGTCCTTGACACGGCCTCCGCGGACGAGCACGATGGAGTGCTCCTGGAGGTTGTGACCTTCGCCCGGGATGTAGGCGTTGACCTCTTTGGAGTTGGTGAGACGTACACGGGCCACCTTCCGCATAGCGGAATTAGGTTTCTTAGGTGTAGTCGTGTACACACGTACGCACACACCCCTCTTCTGAGGGCACGCATCCAGTGCACGAGACTTGCTCTTGACTTCGAGCTGCTCGCGTCCTTTGCGGACTAATTGTTGAATTGTTGGCATAAAAACCTGTTAATAAATAATATAGTTGTTTTACCCCGTTTTTGGGGGACTGCAAATTTACGAAGAATTCTGAAATTAACAAAGTTTTCCACACCCCGCGCGCCATCTTTATCGTTTCAAGTGCAGAATTTTTGTGTTTATCGCCCTATTTGGGTAGGATAAACACTATATTTATTGAAGAAAAATGGCGGTCGTCGCCAGATAGACGGCCGGAACTATCCTCCCTCACCGATACAGCTCGGTGCCGTCGCTGAGGGAGAGCCAGGTGGAGAAGCGGCGGCCGAAGTCTTCCAGGACGATCACGCGGGCGCCGTTGGGTTCGAGGTTGTTGTACTCGGCCTTGCCGCCGCTGTAGCGGCCGTAGGCGAGGGTGATGCCGTACAGGGAGCCGCACCAGTCGTTGTCATGGTCATGGCCGCAGAAGACGGCGCGGACGTCGCCTCTTTCCAGCATTTTGCAGAAGAGGCCGGAATTGACGTGCGGGCAGCAGACGGGCTCGCGCCAGGTGCCGGTATATTCCTTGATTTCCTTGTATTCCGGGAAGGGGATATGGAGGAAGGCATATCCCGGGACGGGGGCTCCGGCCTCTTGCGCAAGGGCTGCGCTGGTCTGCCCGTACCATGCGATCCGGTCGCTGCGGACATAGTCATAATCGTATTCCGGGACTTCCTTGCGGGAGAAGGGCGAGGTGTCGCCGCTGTCGAAAAACCACAGCGCGGCCTTCGTTTTGTCGCCGTCCAGCACGGGCAGGAGGTAGGTTCCTTCGCCGGAAAGCTCCGGCACGTCACCGGTCAGGCAACGCGGCCGCTGCCGGGCCAGGGCGAGCAGGGCTTCCCCGCCCAGGTCGAACTGCCTGTCGTGGTTGCCGAAGATGAGGGCGTAGGGGAGGCCGGTCCGGTCCAGGGAATCCAGCAGCTCGCCGAAAATCCGGCCGGCCGGTGCGCTGTAGATCAGGTCGCCCGTCAGCACCAGCAGGTCCGGATCCTGGGTCTCCAGGATATTTTGGAGGTTGTCCCAGACCATGAAATTGCTCCAATGGTCCTGCGCGAGGTGCAGGTCCGTCAGCTGGACGATGCGGAAGGTCCCGTCCGCGCGGAAACGAAGCTCCGGCCGGGACGTCTGTCCGGCTATGGGCTGGCTGAGGCCTGCCAGCAAGGCGATTGCGAGAATCCACCAGCGTTTCATGCCACAGGCCCGGGCAGCGTGGTTCTCTGCGCCGGCGCCTAGGAAAGCAAAATTACGGAATATTCCCGACAGAAACAATAAAAAGGTTGAGGCATGAGACCGCTGCCTGGCCGCCGAGGCGACAACCTCCTACTCCGCCAAGCTGCCGTGAAAACGCGTCGGGCTGTCCCCGAAGCGCAAGGAGAACATCAGCTCCTTGTCGCGGGCGACGCCTTCCAGGCCATAGACCGTGCGGCTCTTGAACGGCAGGATGCCGGAATACGGCACAATGTTGTCGCCGGAAAACTCCAGGCGGTCGCCATAGCGGTAAAACGGGATGCCCTTGATCGTCACGGTCACGGTCAGCGGCATTTGCGGGACGAATTTGATGTCGTATATCATCAAGGTCAATCCGCCCTCTTCCTCCTTCAGGCTGACGAGGATGTTTTCGTTGTCATAGACGGTGTCTTCATAATCGACGCTGACGGTGCCGCGGTATTGGCCGGACGTGTCCGTGGTGGCGACCGGCTCGGGGTCTTTGCTGCAGGCGGCCAAGGCCGTCAGGGCCAGCAGGAAAGCAAGGATTCTTTTCATAATTCAAGGGTGATGCCGAGGACGGCGCTTCGTGGGCGGGCCTGCTGGAAAAAGGCGTTGCCCATGGATTTGAAATAGAAGGTATTGTATTGATGGTTGAGCAGGTTGCTGCCTCTCAAATAGAGGCTCCCCCAGGGCGTCGTCCAGGTGATATGGCCACCCAGCAGGCCGTAAAATCCCTGGCTCAGGCTGTTGGCTTCGTCCCACCAGATGCGGCCCGTCCCCTGCCAGGAAATCCCCGCGCGGAGGCTCGTCTTTCCCAGGGGCTGGGTATAATCTCCCTGCACGGCGACGGTCTGCTGCGGGCAGTAGGGGATATGGTTCCCGGAGTAATCGTTGTTGCCGTCGTGATATTCCCGGAAGCGGGCTTCCGTAAACCCATAGGCTGCTGTCAGGCCCCAGCGGTTCCGGCGGTAGCGCAGTTCGGCCTCGACGCCCGTGCTGAAGGAGCGTCCCGCATTGGCCATCATCCGCCCCGTGTTCTTCCCGGGCGGGAAAACGGTGATCTGCTGGTTCCTACAGTCAATATAAAAAGCTGTCAATGATGCGTTTAGGTGAGGACTGACATAGCGTCCGCCCACTTCGAAATTCCAGCAGGACTCGGGCTTGTACCGGGTATTGCGGGCCGAGGCGGACACCCCGTTTTCGAGCTTGACGCCGGCCAGGTCCATCAGGTCGGTCATCATCTGGTTCTGGAGGATGTCCGAGAAGATCTGTGTGTTGAATCCGCCGGCTTTATACCCCTTCGCTACGGAAGCGGTGACGGCCATCTTCCCCCAGGTCCGCCGGGCCGCCACTTTGGGCAGCAGCTGGAAATTGTGGTTCGGCACCACCCCCTGATAGCGGGTCTCGCAAGGGTAGGGGTCCGGATGGACGGGGATATAATAGAAATGGATCAGGGCCCGGCTGTCGTACTGCATCCGCTGGCCTTCGTAGTCGAGCCGCAGTCCGGCGGTCAGCACCCACTCGCCCAGGTGGAAACGGGATTCGTGGAAGAGCGCCGCGCCGCCGTACAGCAGGCCGAAGTCGCTCGTGATGGGGAAGCTCTCCTCCTGGAAATAGAGCTTGCCGACGAAGTCTGGAAGATGTTCGTTGGCATGGCTCAGGATCAGGTCGTTGATGCCGTCCTGCCAGAAGGTCACCGGGGCGGAAAGGGCGTTGTAGCGCAGGAATCCGAAAAAGCCCGTGACATGGTCGCCCCGGTGGGGCCGCAGGAGGATTTCCTGGGTCAGCGCACCTTGCCGCTGGGTCTGCTCCAGGGTGAAAATCGCGGCAGGCGTAAAGTCATTGTCCATGTACATCCGGTCCAGCAGCAGATGCAGCGCCGTCACCGAGCGAAGCTGCGCCTTTTCCCCGGTAAACAGCAGCCTGAGCCCGTCCGTCGCCGTGATCCGGCGGTATCCGGAAGGGTCGTTGTAGCTGACCGGGAGCAGGATGCCCTCCGCCAGGCGGCGGTAGGGATAGCCTTTCTGCGACAGGGCCGAGGCGGAGAAGATATGGTCGATGGCGGGGCCGTCGGAAGCGGCTTTCGTATAGCGTACGCGCAGCGAGACCTGGTTGCCGCCGTCGCAGCGGGACCCGTCCCAGGTATTGGAGTACCACCCTTCGCTGTGGGCGAACTGCAGGCTGACGCCCAGCGGCCCGCGGTACAGGGAAGCCCCGGCCTTGACCGTCCCGAAGGAACCGCCTTCCACCCGGGCCCGCACCCCTTGCCAGGCATCCGCGGACAGGGTCTGCACCGAGAGTACGCCCGCCAGGGAATTCCGGCCGAAAAGGGTTCCCTGCGGCCCGCGGAGCAGCTGGACCTGCCGGATATCCATGAAACTGAAGTCGTAGGCGTTTTTGTCCAGGACCGGGATGTCATCGATATACAGCCCGATGACCGGGTTGTCGATCCGTGAGCCCAGGCCCCTCAGGTAGATGCTGGAAGTCATCGAAGAGCCGTAGTCCGGGATATGCAGGTTCGGCACTTCGGCGGACAGGTCGCGGGGCGCGGACAGCCCTTTGGCTTCCAGCTCGTGCAGGGATAGGGTCGTCGTCTGCGGCCCGGCCTGCGGCAGTTTCCACGACGCGGCCACCGACGCCGCTGCGAGCGTATCGGGCGGCGGCACGGCTTTCCCCGGGGCGGAAAGCAGCAGCGATATGAGTATCAGCTTCCACATGGCGGGGCAAAGGTAGGCCCTTTGGCAGGGAATTTTTAGGACGGGGGAAAGAAAAATTAGGATTATCCTTTCGTTCTGGTCTTTGCATTCTCCAAAAGGACGGGATTTTGTCTTTTCGACGGGCAAAAACGGGCTTCGTGTCCGCAGGGCGGGATACAATTGCAGGATTTTTACTATATTTGCGACGACTAAAACCTGAATGCAAATGGATTACAAGAGCATGCTCGTCGCCAATACTTTGTTGGGAATCGCGGGCGGCATCGAGTTCCAGCGGCTGAAACGGGCCCTGAAGCACCCGCGCAAAACGGCGGAGAAGACCCTCCGGTCTGTTCTTATGTATGCGAGGGATACGGAGTATGGCAAGGAACACGATTTTGCATATATACTTGAGGCAAAGGATGATACGGAGCTATATCGTCGGTACCGGGAGAAAGTTCCGGCCAATGGATATGAAGATCTCCGCCCCTATGTCGAACGGCACAAACACGGTCAGCCGGGCGTTCTGATTCCTGGCCGGCCGGTGATGTATGCCACGACTTCCGGGACGACCTCCGAGCCCAAGTGGATTCCCATCTCGACCAAGTATCTGCGCGATATATATGGAAAGATGACCCGCGTGTGGCTGCGGAACTTCATCAAGCAGCGCCCCGGGGTCTTTTCCGGAAAGATTCTCGCCGTCGTCGGCAAACTGATCGAGGGCTATGCCCCGGACGGGACCATTTTCGGTTCCGTGTCCGGCGTGACCCGCATCGACTGCCCCGGCTTCGTCAAGGCTCTGTTCTCCAACCCGACCTGCGTCTATTCCATCGAAGATTACAACGCCCGCTACTATGTGCTGATGCGCCTGGCCGTGGAGCAGGATGTGACCCTGGTCGCCACGCCGAACCCTTCGACGGTGCAGGAGCTGCTGAACAACGCCGAGCGTTTCTTCGACGACTATATTTCCGATATCGAGGCCGGTACCATCAGCGACAAGTTCGACGTGTCCGAGGATATCCGCAAGGAGCTTTCCTCCTACCTGCGGCCGAATCCGGCCCGTGCCGCCGAGCTGCGCGCCCTGCGCCAGCAGTACGGCCAGCCCCTGCCGAAGCACTATTGGCCCCGCCTGCAGTTCCTGAGCACCTGGAAATGCGGCAACACCTCCGTCTATCTGGACAAGTTCAAGGACGTCTTCCCCGAGCAGATGTTCCATCAGGAGCTGGGATATTTCAGCTCGGAATGCCGTTTCGGCCTGGTGCTGGACGATACGATCGACTCCGTGCTGTTCCCGCACTTCCATTTCTACGAATTCATCGAGGAGAGTGAAATCGGCAAGCCCGACCCGCACTTCCTCCTGCCCCACGAACTGGTCCCGGGCAAGCGCTATTGCCCCTATGTGACCACTTTCTCCGGCCTGTATCGCTACAACATGAACGACCTGGTGGAAGCCGGCCCGGCCCGCTACGCCACCCCGACGGTGCACATGGTCCAGAAGGTCAACGGCATCGTTTCCATCACGGGCGAAAAGCTGGCCGAGAGCCAGTTCATCGGTGCCGTGCAGGAGGCTGAGCGCGAGACGGGCATCAAGACCCGCTTCTTCATCGGCTTTGCCGACCTGAAGCTTCTGGGGTATCGTTTCTATTATGAATTCCTGAATCCGAACGCCGTCACCGACGAGAAAATGCAGGAGTTCAATGCCCGCGTGGATGCCATCCTTCAGCACAACAATGTCGAGTACGAAAGCAAACGTTCCTCGCTGCGGCTGAAAATGCCGGTGGCGCATCGCCTGATCGCCCATTCCTTCCGCGAATTCAAGAAAGAATGCCTGCGGGAAGGATACCGCGACGGTCAGTTCAAGATGCTCCTGCTGCTGCAGGATGAATACCGCCACGAGAAGTTCAAGCGGCTGATTCGGGAATAATTTTCTGTATGAGGCCCCGCGCCGTCATATTCGACCTGGACGGGACGCTCTACGACAAGGCGCGTCTGCCCTTGCGCGTGGTGGCGGCCGACTGGATTCATCTATTCTATCTTCGGGCGGACCGATATGCCCGTAAAGACCTGATGGGCAAGGACTTCGGCTCGGAGCAGGCCTTCTATGACGCGCTGTTCCGCCAGATGCGTACCCATATCCGGATCCGGGTGGAAGACAAATGGGTACGCGAATGGTTTTCGGGGACATATATGCCCGTTATCGCCCGTACGCTGAAGCGCCATTACCGGCTCCGTCCCTGGGTGCCGGAGTTGTTTCGCCAGCTCCGGGAGCAGGGGATCCGGACGGCGGTGTTTTCGGACTACAGCGCCGTTCCCGAGAAGCTGCAGGCCCTGGGCTTCGACCCTTCCTGGGCCGATGTCATCGCGGATGCGCCGTCCCTGGGCGGGCTCAAGCCTTCTCCGGCTTCTTTCCTGCGCCTGACCGAGCGGCTGGGCGTTCCCCCGCAGCAGTGCCTAATGGTCGGGGACAGAGACGACACCGACGGCGCCGGAGCCCGGGCCGTCGGCATGTCATTTCTTCATATAACGGGGCCGGAGCCTCCGCAAATTCCTATGGATTAATCTTTTCGTCCTCCGGGACGGTAGGCCAGGGATTTTCCAGGATACCCGCCATGGACACCATCTGGCGGTGCGCCTCTTCGCGTAGCCGCTCCACCTCCACCTTGCGCGGATTGTCCTTGTTGATGATGATGGGTTCGCCCACATGTACGGTCAGGCAGGGCGTTTTCTTCGGCCCGAAGAGCCGGTACAAGCCCTTGCGCTCCCGGAACGTGATCACCAGCGGCACCACCGGCGCACCGAAACGCCAGGCCATGGTGAAGGCCCCTTTGCGGAAGGGCCGGATGGGCTGATACCAGTTCCAGCGGACGGCTTCCGGGAAGACCAGGATGCTTTCCCCCCGTTTGTGGAAGGTGTCGAAGGCCTCGTTGAAGCCCCGCACGCCGGACGGGCTCTCAGGAATCGGAACGCCGCCCATCGCCCGGAGGAACCAGCTCATGCTCCCGTTGAAGTGTTTGGCGAACATCGGGATATGGATGCGCCGGTAGGGAAGTACGGCGCGGTTGGCGATCAAGGCGTCGGAGAAGAAGACATGGTTGCAGACGGCGACCATGCCCCCGGCCAAGGCTTTCTTGTTCTTTTTCAGGTTCTTGCGACCCTCGATTTTCAAGCCGAGGAACAGCCGGTTGACGAAAGGATTCACCAGCAGCCATTTCACGAAGAAGCCCCCGAACTGGTTGAGTTTGTATTCGAAAGAGGTGTCCAGGTAGGGGTAAGTGTCGTCGAAGTGATAGCGGCCCTTTTCGGAATCTTCCTGCTCGACATGTACGAGACGCTCGAAAGGGTCGTCCGGGTACGAGATTCCCATCTGGGGGACCAAGACGCCGGGTTTGTTAACAGCTTGTTTCATATCTGTTTCTAAAATACGAATCCGATGGAAAATGCACCGCCGAATCGCTTGTGGCTGGCCCAATGGATGCCGGCGCGCAGCGGTCCGATAGGGGTCTTGCGGGCGAAGTCCAGTCCGACGCCCCAGCTGGCCGGGCGCATGAAGGACTGGAAGGTCTCTCCCGACGTGAGGGTGCTGTTGTGGACGGAAGCCGCCTTGGCGATAAGGAAGGTCTTGTAGTTCAGGTTGAAACAGAGTTCAAGCTGGGGACTGACCGTCAGGCCGTCGAAGCGGCGCGGGATGGTGGAATAGCCGAAGTAGGGAATCTGACTCTCCATATACCGCTCGGCGACCGTGCCGCCCACGATGGCGCTGTGCATGAAATTGATGCGGTCGTCGGTCAGGGTGACCAGGTTGGCATATACGGCCGGGACCAGGGTGAACCGGCCGAAGGAGAATGCGCCGGACAGGCTGGTCGAACCGGTGAAATACGGCTTGACGCGTCCTTCGATGGCTTTGTTGCTTTCATCGACGCCCAGATAGGTGGACCATCCGGCGAATACGTAACGGCCCCGGAGGGTGAAGCGGACACCCTTGCTCGGGAAATAGCCGTCGTCAAAGGTTTCCGCACGGAAGTTGGCGAAGGCGGAGAGCCAGTTGCTCCTCCAGTCCCATCCGACCCACTGGACCTCGTTGTCGATGTAATTCTCGTAGGGCTCCATCTCGGCGGAGAGGCCCAGCCGGAACGTGCCGAAGTTCATGCGCGAGTCTTCGATGAACAGGTCGGCATTGGTGTTGAAGGCGTTGAAGACCGCTTCGGTGCTCTTGTAGTTCATCCGGAAATTGTTGTACCGGCCGCGGATTCCCATGCCCAGGATTGGGACGTCGGACAGGAACTTATAGGATCCTTCCACGTTCAGGATGGCATTGGAGCCCAGTTTCAGCTCCGTATTCAGGCGCCATCCGCTGAGCCGGCGGGTGCCCAGGCCCAGGTTCACGAAGGCATAGACCAGTTCTTCGTTGTCGATATGGATGCCGGCGCCCAGTTCGTGGATCTGCCCCTTCTGGCAGTCGAACACCAGGGAATACGGCTCTTCGCTGCCCATCAGCTGGTAGGTGACGGATTCGAAGGCGCGGGTACCGTAGATTTTCGCCATGATGGTCTCGATTTCCGCCTTGTCGTACAGGTTGTCGCCGTGCAGGAAGCTCCGGTTGAGGATGTATTTCTCTTCGGCCGTATTCAGGCCGCGGAAGCGGATGTCGCCTACGCGGACCTTCGTGTGGGTGAGGTCGGTGGCGGTGTGCCGGCGGACGGGGATGCCTTTCCCGCGGACCTTTTCCGCGATCGCCTCCAGTTCATCCTTGTGCTTGAGCGCTTCTTCGTAGCCCAGGGCGATGATGTTGGAGACGCTCTCGTCGTCGAAGGACAGCATCGTGTAGCCCTTGAGTTCGTGCTGCATGAGGACGTCCACGTTCTTGCGGGCCGCCTTGGCCGCCTCGGAGGACATCATCATGATGTTCTGGAAGACCAGTCCGCCTACGGAGCTGAGCTCTTCCAGGTCGCGCAGGATGGGCATCTCGGAGCCGATGACGATGTCGGCGCCCATGGCACGGGCGACATCGACGGGGAAATTGTTCCGGGTGCCGCCGTCGGAGAGCACCATGTCGTCGATGCGGACCGGACGGAAGTAGAAGGCGATGGCCATGGTCGAGCGCAGGGCATCGACCAGATGTCCGGATGTCCAGTTCTTGGACGTCATCTTGTTCATTTCCGAGGCTACGCAGTAGTAGGGGATCGGCAGTTCCGTGAAGGGGATGTCGTCCTGATAGCCGACCGAGACCGAGCTCAGCAGGTTGCGGACGTTGTATCCGAACAGGAAGCCGTCCGGCAGGCTGGTGGTGAACTTGGCGAAGGCCTCCTCCTGCATGTCGCCTGACTTTGCCTTGACGTGTCCCATCGCGGCTTCTACGGCGCGCAGCTTCGCGATTTTCTTCCGTGCGTCGAGCTTGTCATAGTGGAAGGGGATATTCAGGGCGTAGCGTTCCTTGTTCTTGCGGGTCCGGTAGGTCATGTAGCTGTCGGGCACCTTGTCGGACATCATGACGCTCCAGTTGATGGACCGCACGAGGGAATCCATATACGGCTGCGAATAGCCCAGGGCGTACAGGCCGCCGATGAGCCCGCCCATGCTGGTGCCGCCGACCAGATCGACGGGGATGCCGAGCTCTTCGAGATATTTCAGGACGCCCAGGTGGGCCATGCCGCGGGCGCCTCCGCCTCCCAGGACAAGGGCGACGGTGGGCCGGTATTGCCGGATGGAATCCATCTTGGCGCGGACGGCGGCAAAGGCGATGGAATCGCCTTGGGGATCATTGCTGACGACCAGCGGGATGTCGGGTTTCTGGGCGAAGGCTGCTACCGTCAGCAGCAGGGCCACCAAAGAGAGTACTTTCTTCATTTTGTCCGTTCTTACAGAACAAAAATAGGAAAAAATCCATAAATCTCCTGTTTGCAGCCCAATATTTCGCGTATTTTTTGTGAAAAATAGCATTTTGGGCTTTATTTTTTAAAAAATATAGGGAGATGTGTAGTATTTCTTCAATATTTTTATTATTTTTGCAAAGGAAGCATTTCGCTTCCGGACGAGAAGCTTGTGTACTAAAAATAGATAATTATGAATACTTTGCAAAAAGAATATCTGCAGTCCTGCCGCCGCCGTGTCGGGACGGACATCGTAGCGGATATCCTGCCTTTCTGGCTTGAAAACGGCGTAGATAAAGTGAACGGAGGCATCTATACCTGCGTGGATCGCGATGGCACCCTGATGGATACGACCAAGTCCGTCTGGTTCCAGGGCCGCTGGGGCTATATCGCTTCGCTGGCCGCCCATCAGCTGGGCAGCGAGGAGTGTCTGGAGGCCGCCAAGTCGGCCATCGACTTTATCGAAGCGCATTGCTTCGACAAAGACGGCCACATGTTCTTCTCCGTGACCGCGGACGGCAAGCCAGTCCAGAAGCGCCGTTATGTGTTCTCGGAATGCTTTGCGGCTATCGCCATGGCGGAATACAGTCTGGCTGCCGACGCCCCCGAGTACGCGCAGAAGGCGGTCGATCTGTTCAAGCGGATCCAGTGGATGATCTCCGAGCCGGGATTCCTTCCGGCCAAGTTCAATTTCGAAGCCCGCGGCCATTCCATCACGATGATGCTGATCAACGTGGCCAATGTCCTCAAGCAGGTCTCTGACGATCCCTGCCTGGACGCCCAGATCAACAAATCCATCGACGAACTCGGCCGTTATTTCATGAACGAAGAATACGGGACGATCCTCGAAATGGTCGGCCCCAACGGGGAATTCATCGACACCTGCGCTGGCCGTACGATCAATCCGGGCCACTGCATGGAGACCGGTTGGTTTATCCTGGACATCGCCAAGTCCCGTGGCTGGGACAAGGATCTCGTGAAGATGGGTACCACCATCATCGACTGGGCCTGGAAATGGGGCTGGGACGAAGAATACGAGGGTATGATCAACTTCCGCGACTGCAAGAATTTCCCGCCGCAGGATTATTCCCAGGATATGAAGTTCTGGTGGCCGCAGTGCGAGACGATCCTCGCCGCCCTGTACGCTTACGAGGCTACCGGTGACGAGAAGTATCTGGATATGCACAAGAAGGCCTTCGACTATGCTTATCGGGTGTTCCCGGATGAGCAGTACGGCGAGTGGTATGGCTACCTGCACCGTGACGGTACGGTGGCGCAGCCGGCCAAGGGTAACCTCTTCAAGGGGCCTTTCCATGTGCCTCGTATGATGATGAAGGCTGCTGTCCTGTACGACGAGATACTGGGTTAAGGCGTTGTACCTGGTTTGATTGCTTAGGGGGGATGACCATTTCCGGCCGTTCCCCTTTTTCTATTGTCTTTCTGGGCGTAGCGAAGAATCTTCGCGTCCATCCTTTCGTCGCTTTTTAGGCCCCGCCTTTCCCGAAATCACTTTTTTTACTATCTTTGCACTCCGAACCGCTTTGGTGGTGGAATGGTAGACACGAGGGACTTAGACATTTGAGTGCACTCTCTGAAAAGAGAGATGTAGAATGCCGTAAATTCAAGGGAACCTTAACAGGTAGTACTGAAGGCAATCTTGAGCCAAGCCTTTGAGAAAAGGAAGGTGCAGAGACTAGACACGGCACACCTAAAGAGAAAGACTCTATGGTGAAGGAATAGTCCAGACCACAAACAGGAATGGTGGCGAAAGCCATAGTGGTAAGAAAATCCCTTGGGCAGGAATGCCTGTACGGGTTCGAGTCCCGTCCGAAGCACATAACAATCGGCGTAAATCGCTGACAATCAGAGCTGGCCAGAATCTGCGCCGGCTCTTTTTGTCAACCGACTGTCAATCTGATTGAAATCTACGAAAAAAGGGTCGCCCAAACTTACGTTCGGCAGACCCCCACACGCACGGACCCCTCACGGGATCCAGGGACAAAGATAGTGATATTTTTCAGAACGACAAACCGAAGGTGATACCGACCCCCGCATAAGGTTGCCAGCCTGCCGGGGTAAACCCATACCCGACCTGCGGCCCTATGGTCACGCTCCAGAGCTTTCGTTTCGTGGCCGTCTTTGTCTCAGTAACAAGCATCGTCGGAACTTTCAGCTGCATATCGAGGAGCGAGGCCCGATACCCTTCCACCGTGGCCTTGTAAAACTCCCCCTCGAAAGTCTTCCGCTCGATAGGGACAACCACCGTCGCGCTGTCTCCGGTCTCAGGGATAGCCACCACCTCCAGACTGTCCGCCGAGGGTGGCTGCGGGACTTCGGCAGCACTCGCCACCGGAAGGGTGGCCACCACCTCGCCCGCAGCCTCGGAGCTTGTCAAGTTGATGTCGTCCTGGACAGGGGTTGCCGGAAGATACACCGTGTCGCGCTTCACATCCTCACCGGTCCAGGCCCTCTGGGCGCTCTCCCTCCCGGACAGGAATCCGAACAGGAAACACACGCCGGCCAGAATCAGGACAGCCAGGGTTGAAATGGCGCACCCCTTGAAAAATCTTTCTTCGTCCATACTCTCAGAAATTGATGATTTTTTCCCCTACGGCGTTCAGTTTCAGGGAGCCGTAGCGAATCCCGTCCAGCCTCCGGAGCCATCCCTTGAGAAAAACCCGCTGGGATGGGTTCGCGGTGCAGATCCTCTGGAAGAAATCCGCCCGCTCTTTCTTCAGCTTCCTGAAAAACTCTTCCTGGTCCTGGGCATTGAGGGCTGCAAGTGTCTTCGGCCCGACTACGCCGTCCACCTTCACGCCCAGGATTCGCTGGGGAATCTTGATGCCGTAGGCACCGGAACCCCACACCCAATCGACCAGAATATTGGCCACACTCTGGTCGCGGATCTTGGCACCCTGCCAGCGGTCCCAGTAGTTGAGCTTGAATATCCTCTGGGCGTCGGCCTCGGAAATCAGTTTCAGGTCGGCGACGTCTATGTCTCCGTCCCCGTCTTTATCGTAGCCCTGTTTCTTCCAGGTTGCTATGGTCACACCCATATTGGTCGCCCCACCCTTATCGGCAGGATGGTTGGAAAAACCACCCTCGTAGGACTTGATGAAC
>JAFUWX010000097.1 GCA_017471025.1 Bacteroidales bacterium | reverse complement strand
GGAGACCGCTGGTTCGAGCTCAAGCGCTGCGGCAGCCCGCAGTGGTGGATTATCTCGAACGGCCTGAAATACACGACGAAAAAATACCTCTATACGGCGCCCATCTACAAGGGAGACGTGGATTTGAACCCGGAAATGCAGCAAAATGATGGCTATGAAGACTGATTTTAGAAAAATAATGCTTATCTTGCCGGCCGTTTGCCTGCTGGCAGGATGCTCCTACAACGAGACACCGCCGATGACGGACGATGCCTCCACCCAATACGTCCTTCCCCAAGGCGAAGTGCCCACTCCCGAAGAAGTGGCGCTGGTGCAGGCGGTGAAAGATGCTTATGAAGAAAGCATAAACAATTAAAAATAAAGCTTATGAAACGAATTTTGGCATGTATTGCAGCCGTGGCCGCCCTGGCCCTGTCCTGCAAACCCGAAGTGACCCCAGGCGGAAATCAGCCCACGACGGACACCCTCCCCGAAATCGCATTTGACGAGATTCTGTATAACATCGACATGGGCGGTAGCGCCGAGATCAAGATTGAAGCGACCGTCGCACCCGCCGCGGACCTCACCATCGGCGTGTATCTTACCGGCGACGGATACAGAGAAGGAGAGGTGAGCCTGAGCGCCGAGAGCTTTACGCTCGGCAAGGGTGAGAAAGAAGCCGTCCTGACGGTGAGCGATGCAGGCCTGGCCCCGGGTCAGACCGTCAAAATCTCCTTGATGGAAGGCAACGACTATACCCTCAGCAAGACCAAGAGCGCGACCTTCCTCAGCGTCAACGAGCCGGAAAAGATTATCTATTCCTTCGCGCAGGCCAAGGGCGAACTGATTGAATCCCTGACGATTAACCTCAACATCAGCGGTGAGAAATCCGGCGCCGCCTACAAGGCGCCCGCCGACATCTACCTGCCCTTCACCGTGGAAGGAGATGCGGCCGATGCCGTGATTGCTTCCGCCGACGCCTTCGTGGTGTCCAAGGGCGGCAACAAGGCTTCCGTTACCCTCACGCTGGATGCCGCCAAGGCGGAGAATCTGGCCGGCGACAATGCCTTCATCGTGATTGAAGGCGTCAACAATGTCCTCGCCGGCGACATCGCCCGTTTCAAGCTGAAGGTCCACAGCGGACAGCAGACCCCGTCCAAGCTGGTCGGCACCTGGGCTTTCGACCATGTGTTCGATGTGGATGAAGTGATGCTCTGGTTCGAGGAAATGGAGGATGATCCGGCGCTGCTGCCGCTGAACAACGAAGGGTTCCGCCTCGTCATCACCGAAGACGAAGAGACCGGCGAGGTGACCCTGACGCCGGATGGCACAGGCGATTTCGCGAAATTCTTCCGCACGGCGACCCTGACCCTGACGGCCCCGATGAACCTCGGCTCTGAAGAAGAAGTGCTGGGCAGCTATACCACCAAAGGCAACAACATGTTCATGGCCGAAGAAGATGACACCCTGGTGGATTTCATCTGCACCTTCTATAAGCTTTCGAGCGCCAACCGCTCCTTCAGCGCCGACAGCGAAAGCCTCGGCGAGGCCGTCGTGTCCTTCCGCCTGCGCGAGGATGGCGGTCTGGAGCTGATCCTGCGCGACTACGACACGCCGCCCTTCGGCGAGATGTGGTGGGATCCCGAAGGCTTCGACCCGGAAATGTTCGGTTTCGCCAGCCTGTTTACCAAAGTTGAATAAGATATGAAAGACACAGCCCTTGTCGTCGTGGACATGCTCTACGATTTTATTGACGGCTCGATGGCCTGCCAGAACGCTGACAACGCCATTGCGCAGTCCCTGAAGTTCATTGACAAGATGACGGCGGCGCCCCAGGAAGGGGACGACGTCATCCGCAGCCAGTTCCCGATTCTCTTCGTCCGGGATTTCCATCCCGCCGACCATTGCTCCTTCACCGCGCAGGGCGGCCCCTGGCCCCCGCATTGCGTCCAGGGCACGCACGGGGCGGATATCCATGAGGCGCTGGCCCCTTACGCCAGCGAGGAGCTGAGCTTCTACAAGGGCTACAAACAGGATACGGAGCAGTATTCCGGATTCGAAGGCATCAACGAGGCCGGCCAAAGCCTCTACGATGTCCTGGATATCCTGGATGTCAAGAACGTATTCGTGTGCGGCATCGCGACGGAATTCTGCGTGCTGAACACGGCGCGGGACCTGAAGAAGGCCGGTTTCACCGTCTATGTCCTGCAGGACGCCCTCGCCTGGGTCGATTATCAGGGACACCTGGAGGCCCTGAGCACGATGCAGAAAGAAGGCATCCGGCTGCAATAGACGCCTTTCCGCCAGAAAATCAGATGGTCTGTCCGCTCGTATGAGCCGACAGACCATCGTTCTTTTGTGAAATCGGCGAAAAGTCGCTATATTTGCAAGTTATCCTGCACGGTTTTTGTGCAGGGACCCTATCCTGGTATGAAAAAAGGCATTGCGCGCATCTGGTTCCCCGTGCTGGTCGTCATCGTGGCGGCCGTGCAGACCTTTGGTATGGACCTGGCCCGAAACGGGGAGGTCCTGGAGGCCCTGCGTGCCTTCCGGCCGGCGCCGGATACCGTGATCTACGACAACAGTGCCGTGTTTACCAAATTCCGCAAAGCCGGAGACAAGGCGGCCGCCGATTCCCTGGAAGGCTTTGCCGAGGATTCGCTGGCAGCCGCCGACACGACGCCCGTCCTGACGGCGCGCGACACCATCCATGCCCCGGATTCCCTGCGCGAGACGGATCCCTTCCGCTACAAATACTATGTAGCCCTGGTCGATTCCCTGACCCACCAGCAGGTGCGCGACTCCCTGCGGGCCGCCGGAGACTCCCTGGACTGGCCGAAGCTGGATTCCATCTACTTCGCCGACTCCGCCCTCCTGGCCAAGAAGAAATTCGAGGAGTGGTACAACTCCCTGAGCAAGGAAGAGCGCAAACGCTATGACCTGGAGCAGCGGATGAAACGCGAGATGCGCCAGGCCGACAGCATCTACCGGATCAAAGACAGCCTCCAGGCCATCAAGGACAGCATCCGGGAGAACACCCCGCGTATCCTATCGACCTTCGCCGTGCCGGATTCGATGTTCTACAAGCGCATTTTCACCTGGAACAAGGACCCGCTCTTCAACGAGATCCGCTACCGCGACCTGGATACGAACTACAACTACTATTTCAACGACTATCCTTTCCTGCGGAATGATGTGATGGCCAGTTACTTGGGCATCGCCGGCTCGCCCGTCCAGCATTTCGACTGGTTCAAGCGCCGCTCCCAGGACGGGGTGACCTTCTTCACCCCTTACGAGGAATGGACCTACTCCCCCTCCACGCTGCCGATGTACAACACCAAGACGCCCTATACGGAGCTGGCCTATTGGGGGACGCTGTTCGCCAACACGGAAGAGGAGGAGGCCAACCTGCACATCATGACGACGCAGAACATCCTGCCGCAGCTGAACCTGATGCTGGAATACGACCGCTTCGGCGGCAACGGCATGCTGCTGCGCGAGGATACGGACAACCGCACGGCCGTCGTGGCCGCGAACTGGCTGGGCGAGAAATATGCCGCACACGGTGGATTCATCCATAACAAGGTCATCAAGAGCGAAAACGGCGGCGTTCACGATCCGTTCTGGATCCGGGATACGACCGTCTCGGCCCGTGAAATCGCCGTCAACCTCAACAAGGCGGCCAATACGGTCCGCAAGAACACCTTCTTCCTGGACCAGACCCTGCGCATCCCCTTCACCTTCCTGAAAGAATTCGACCTGCGCAAGGAAATCCGGGCGGACAAGGCCTACCGGGACAGCGTCACGGCAACCGGCGACAGCACGGCCATCGCCCAAATGGAAGAATACCTCGCCGGACGCGAAAAAGAAAGGGAAATCGCCCGCCAGCTGGCCGACACGCTGGATACGGACGTCACCACGGCCTTCATCGGCCACAACAGCGAGCTTTCCTTCTTCAGCAAGACCTATACGGACGTGACCACGACCGGTACGGAAGCCGCCTATTTCGCGGACTTCTTCAACAACCAGTTCTACCTCAACCCGTCCCAGTCCATGGACTCGCTGCGGGTGATGAAGCTGGATAACAAGGTCTTCCTGAAACTCCAGCCCTGGAGCAGCGACGCCATCGTCTCCCGGCTCAATGTCGGCGTGGGCGACCGCCTGCTGAACTATTACCTCTTCTCCCCGGACCAGTACCTGAAGAAGACCAGCAACACCGTCTGGAATTCCCTGTACCTGTATGCCGGTGCGGAAGGCCGGTGGCGCGGTTTCAACTGGGACGCCAACGGCTACTACACCTTCCTGGGCAACGAGATCAACGACTTCGGCATCTTCGCCAACGCCGCGTTCAGCTTCTATCCGTTCCGGCGCTACCGGAAGAGCCCCATCACGGTACAGGCCCACTTCGAGACCACCCTGGACGAACCGGATTTCTACCTCCAGCATTTCCTGTCCAACCACTACAAATGGGAGAACGGGTTCGGAAAGATTTCCACCACCCGGGTCGATGGCCAGCTGGACATCCCGCGCTGGAAGCTCAGCGTAGAGGCGGGATATGCCCTCCTGGGCAACAACATTTACTTCGACACCCAGGCCCTGCCGCAGCAGTACGGGTCGGCGATGAGCGTGTTCAAGGCCGGGCTGCGGAAAGAGTTCCAGATGGGCATCGTCCACCTGGACAACCGCCTGCTGGCCCAGTATTCCACCAACGCGGAAGTGCTGCCCCTGCCGCCGCTCGCCCTGAACCTCAAGTGGTTCATCCAGTTCAAGATCGCCAAGGTCATGGACATGCAGCTGGGCGTGAACGGGCTTTATACCCTCGCTTGGAATGCCCCGGCCTACAATCCGGTGCTCGGCGTATTCCACAACCAGGTCAGCGAGAAATACAGCAACGGCCCTTATTTCGACGTCTTCGCCAACATCCAGTGGAAACGGGCCTGTATCTTCGTCAAACTCGTCAACGCGGGCATGGGCTGGCCGATGACGTCGGTCGATTATTTCAGCGCCCACGGATATATCCTCCCGCAGCGCGGCGTGAAGTTCGGCATCTACTGGCCGTTCTACATCCAGCCGCACAAGAATGAGAGCGTCAGCGGACGCGCCGGTTCCGGCATCGGAGGCGGTGGCGGCGGCGGTATGTCCGGCGGCATGGGCGGAGGCCTGAGGGGACTCACCAGCGGCATGAGGTAATGCATAAGCCGACCCGCTATCTGCTCCTGGTGCTCCTGCTGCTGGTCCTGGCGCCTGTCCGTATGCGCAAAGGGCCGGACGACAGGTCCTTCGAGGGCAAGCACCTGACCTGCGTCATCGACCTGCAAGGGTACAGAAGCCGTACCCTGTCCTATCCCGTCGGATACAATTATGAGATGCTCCGCTGCTTCGCCCGGGAGCAGCACTGCGGCCTGGATATCATCCTGGCCGAACCGGAAGATTCCATCGCCGACTACCTGGCCATCGACAGCATCATGCTGGTCGTCCGTCCCGCGGCGGACAGCACCGGGGGATATCCTTCCAAGGCCCTGGCGGACAGCAGCTGCTGGGTGACGCGGGATGCCCGGACACGGCGGGCGGTGAACCGCTGGCTGACCAATTTCGGCTTCAGCGAGGAATCCGTCCGGGTACGCGAACGTTTCACCCCTTCCTACGAGCCTTACCGCCGCGCCGCATCCGGGAAAAGCTATACCCTGGCGGGCCCCTATGACGAGCTGGTCCGCAAGTATGCCGCCAATCTGGGCTGGGACTGGCACCTGCTGGAAGCGGTCGTGTGGCAGGAATCCCAGTTCCGCATCGAAGCCCGCTCTCCGCGTGGAGCCCTGGGCCTGATGCAGATGATGCCTTCCACGGCCCGTAAATACGGCGTGGATGATATGCTGGACCCGGAAGAGAACCTCCGGGCAGGGGTGGAATACCTGGCCAAGCTGCAAAGGATGTTCGACGGCCGGGTGGCCCCGGAAGACCTGCCCCGCTTCACCCTGGCCGCCTACAATGCGGGCGAAGGCCGCATCCTGGACTGCATCCGTATGGCGCAGACCCTGGGCATGCCGCACCAGACCTGGCAGGATATCGTGGAGGTCATCCCGCACATGCGCGAGGAAGCCGGCATCGGCGCGGACACCGTCCTGCAGCTGGGCTATTTCAAAGGCTATGAGACCCTCTCCTACATCCGGCTGACGGACAGCCTCAGCCGGGCCTTCCGCTGTATCGTACCGTAAATTTTTCGGGCGGGAAAACTCCCGTGTGGAAATAGAGCAAATCATTGAAAGCCGATGAAAGAGAATTATCGCTCTGACTTCTTATGAATCAACTGCTCCATTGCGCAAAGCCGTAATCCTCATTTCCAACAAGTTTCAATAGCCAACATTTATAGGGACAAATATTTTATTATCCCCGCTTTTTGTATATTTGTAGTGTGGAAGACAAAACTCAACTATAGCTCTCCCACCTTGCAAAGATTTGTGGGTATCGCAAATTATTACGACCTTTGCAAAGTGACTCTTCAGATTGTGAGTGCGCAGCGTTCACAATTATAAAAAACGAATTGTCAGAATGTTATGAAAGGCATAGTGACATACTCCACCAGCGAGAATCAGTTATACGAAGATGTTCGCACTATCATCGAGGAAGCACGTGCCAATGCCGTCCGTAGCGTTGACTTCAACCGTGTGCTGATGTACTGGAAAACTGGTCGCCGTGTCTTTGAAGAGGAGCAGAAAGGGGCTGACCGAGCGGATTACGGTTCATATCTGATTGAACGGCTCGCCCAGCGCCTGGAACCGGGTTACGGAAGCGGATTCACTAAACGCCAGTTGGAACGCGCCCGTCAGTTCTTCCGCACCTATCCGAATGCGTCCGCACTGCGGCCGCAATTCAACTGGACGCAGTACAAGCTTCTCATTAG
>JAFUWX010000096.1 GCA_017471025.1 Bacteroidales bacterium | reverse complement strand
TACGGACTTTTCCGGCGAAATCCAAATACCGGTTCATGGATTGTAATTCCAGACTTATTTGTTATCTTTGCAAGTTATAGAAATGGAATATGAAAGAGTTCTGGAAAATACTCAAACGCTATACCTCCCCCTACAAAGGATACATGGCCGGCGCCGTCGGCCTGAACATCCTGTCGGCCATCTTCAACATCTTCTCCTTCTCGCTCATCATCCCCATCCTGAACATGTTGTTCAAAGTAGGCGACAAGACCTACACCTTCATTCCCTGGGATGCGGAGGGCGAATTCAAGGAAAAGCTGTTGAACAATGCCTACTACTATGTGGGTCAATGGATTGAGCAGCTGGGTGCCTCGCAGACCCTGCTGCTGCTCGGCCTCTTCCTCGGCGTCATGACCGCCCTGAAGACCGCCTGCTACTTCGGCGGATCCGCCATCATGGTCCCCATCCGCACCGGCGTGGTCCGGGACATGCGCATGCAGCTGTATGACAAGATCCTCTCCCTGCCGCTGGGCTTCTTCACCCAGGAACGGCGCGGCGACATCGTAGCCCGCATCAGCGGCGACATCGGGGAAGTGGAGAACTCCATCATGCAGGCCCTGGACATGCTGATCAAGAATCCGATCCTGATCGTGATCTATTTCGCCGTGCTGCTGGCCACCAGCTGGGAACTGACGGTGTTCACCCTCGTCGTGGTCCCGGTCCTGGCCTGGGTGATGGGCGCCATCGGCAAGAGCCTCCGCCGGGATTCCAAAGAGGCCCAGGAATACTGGAGCGACACGATGTCCCAGGTCGAAGAAACCCTGGGCGGCCTGCGCGTCATCAAGGCCTTCCGGGCCGAAAAGACCATGTCGGCCCGCTTCTACAAGGTTACGGACGGGATGCGGCGGATGCTGGCGAAGGTGATGGTCCGCCAGTCCCTCGCGCATCCGATGAGCGAATTCCTCGGGACCATCCTCATCATGATCGTCCTGTGGTTCGGCGGTACGCTGATCCTGAGCGAACGCACCGCCATCGACGCCCCGACCTTCATTTTCTACATGGTGATCCTCTACAGCCTGATCAACCCCCTGAAGGAATTCTCCCGCGCCAGTTACAGCATTCCCAAAGGTCTGGCCTCGATGGACCGTATCGACAAGATCCTGAATACGCCCAATCCGCTGACGGACCCGGCCCAGCCCCTGCCGCTGGCGGGCTTCGACCACGAAATCTCCGTCGAGGATGTCAGCTTCCGCTATGAAGACGGGCGCGAAGTCCTGCGCCACGTATCCCTGAAGGTCCCGAAGGGCCGTACGGTCGCCCTGGTGGGCGAATCGGGCGCCGGCAAGACCACCCTCGTGGACCTGATTCCCCGTTTCTACGACGTCACGTCGGGCTGTATCCGTATCGACGGCAAGGACATCCGCCAGGTCAGCCTGGGCGACTTGCGGGGCCTCATCGGCTATGTCAACCAGGAGCCTATCCTGTTCAACGACACGATTTTCAACAACATTGCCTTCGGCGTGGAAGGAGCAACCCGCGAGCAGGTCATCGAAGCCGCCAAAATCGCCAACGCCCATGGCTTCATCATGGAGAAAGAGGACGGCTATGATACGAATATCGGCGACCGGGGCGCCAAGCTCTCCGGCGGTCAGCGCCAGCGGATCTCCATCGCCCGGGCCATCCTCAAAAACCCGCCCATCCTCATCCTGGACGAGGCGACGGCGGCCCTGGACACCGAATCCGAACGCCTGGTGCAGGAGGCCCTGGACCGGCTGATGCGCAGCCGCACCACGATCGCCATCGCCCACCGGCTCTCCACCATCAAGAACTCGGACGAAATCCTGGTCATGCGGGACGGCGAAATCGTCGAACGCGGCCGGCACGGCGACCTGCTCGCCCTGGGCGGTTATTACAAGAAACTCAATGATATGCAAAGTCTATGAAACAGTTGCAAGTGCCTTTCATCTCCGGCTTGTCGCAGTGCGATGACGACCGGCTCCTCACCGCTTTGGAAACCAGCGGCGCCAAATTCGCCGTGGACCAGGTCTGCTGGCCGGATGAATATCCCTATCAGCCCCTTTGCGGCGGGATCCTCGCCCATGACGGGCAATCCCTCGCCGTGCTCTTCCATGTGCGTGGGATGGATCTGCGCGCCGTCAACCTGACGGACAACGCCCGCCAGTGGGAGGACAGCACCTGCGAATTTTTCGTAGCGGACCCGCATGACGGGACCTATTACAATTTCGAGATGAACTGCGTCGGCAAAATCCTCGGAGCCAAGGGCGAGGGCCGGCAGAACCGCCAGGTCCGCGCCGAGGCTGACATCGCCCGCATCCGCCGTTATTCCTCCCTGCCGCTGCAGCGCTATGAGGAGAACGGCAGCGTGCACAGCTGGACCATCGCGATGCTCGTTCCTTTCGACCTGATCGGCATTCCGGCCGGAGAACTGCCGGCCAGCCTGCGGGCGAACTTCTACAAATGCGCCGACCTCACCGACCATGTCCATTTCCTGAGCTGGAATCGGGTCGGCTGTCCGTCCCCGGATTTCCACAGGCCGGATTATTTCGGGGAACTCTTCCTGTCCCGTGTATGACCCGACGCCTGCGCACCTTTTACCGACTGGCCCTCATTGCCTATCTGGCATTGGTGGCCTTCCTGTGCCTGGGCCATTTCCAGAGCACCCCGGACATCCCCAAGAGCCTGTTCGGCATCCCGATGGACAAGATCGTGCATTTCCTCATGTTCCTGCCCTTCCCGCCGCTGGTGTATCTGGCCGTGGATAAATATACCCAAAAAACCTGGCACAGCCTGCTTTTCGCCTTGGGCGTATTCGCCCTGGGCTGCCTGCTCGCCGCCAGCACGGAATGGATCCAGGGCCTGACGCCGTACCGCTCCCGGGACGTGCTGGATTTCCAGGCGGACACCCTGGCGCTCGGCATCGGCACCGTCATCGTGTTCCTGGTGGATATCGGCAAGCAGCGCAAGGCCCGCCGCGCGCAAGGGTAGCATTCTCCGTAAATCATTTATAATCAATACCTTCAACCGTCATCGTCTTGAAAAGAACAATCGCCATCCTGTGTGCCCTCTGCCTGGGCGCGGCCGCTTTCGGTCAGGGCCGCATCGCGAAAGACTTCAAACCAGCCGCCGACTCGCTGGCCGTCCTGTTGCAGCGGCGTACCTCCGTGCGGGGCATCCTCCAGGTCAAATCCGTCATGAAACGCGGCCAGGAGCTGGATTTCTATTTCACCCAGAACCTGGGTGACTATCCCTGGCGGGAAGGGGATGTGAAGTGGTTCCGCAAGACCCTCCAAGACCTGTTCCCCAGCGAGTACCGCAGCTGGCACCTGGGCAAGGTCTATTCGAAGAACGTGGATTTGGACGACCTGGCCATGCCCGCCCTGCACAAGGACGGCCGGGTACACGATTCTCCCTTCCGGATGACGGACCCGGGCCGCGACCGCTTCGTCTTTGAAGTCGGCGGCCAGAAGTTCAACAAGGGGCTCACCGGCCGGCATATCGCCCTGTGGCAGAGCCACGGCCTGTATTACGAGACGAAACTGCGGAGCTGGCGCTGGCAGCGGGCCAAGAATTTCACCACGGTGGAGGATATGTACACCCAGAGCTATGTGCTGCCGTTCTTGATTCCGATGCTGGAAAACGCCGGGGCCTATGTGATGACCCCGCGCGAGCGTGACCCCCAGAAATACGAAGTGGTCTGCGACAACGACCCGGCCTTCGCCGGGCCGCGGGAAGGCTTGCTGCGCAGGGAGGGTCGCTACCGCGAAACCGGCCGCTGGGAAAACGGCGGGAAGGGCTTCGCGGACGCCAAAGCCGTTTATTCCGGCAACGACAACCCCTTTACCCTGGGGACTTTCCGCCAGGGCAAGGGCAAGGTGACGGCCACCTGGGAGGCGGATATCCCCCAGCCGGGCCGTTATGCCGTCTATGTCTCCTACAGCACCGTCAAGAACAGCACGGCGGAGGCGCGCTACACCGTCCGGCACCGCGGCGGCGAGATGACTTTCCAGGTCGATCAGCGCAAGGGCGGCGGCACCTGGATCTACCTCGGAACCTTCGATTTCGGCGACACGGGCAGCGTCACGCTCAGCCATGCGGGCGGCGGCGTCCTGACGGCCGATGCGGTGCGCTTCGGCGGCGGCATGGGCAAAATCGCCCGGGGCAATGACGATACGCCCATGTCCGAATGGGAAATCTCCGGTATGCCGGCCTATACGGAAGGGGCCCTGTATGCCATGCAGTGGGCCGGCATCGATACGACGATTACGCGCCGCTGGAGCGACGATTATACCAACGACTACGCCGACCGCGGTCCCTGGGTCTGCCGGATGAGCGGCGGGTCGAAGATGAACCCGAAAGAGCCTGGCCTGGGCATTCCGGTGGACCTGTCGCTGGCCTTCCATTCCGATGCGGGCGTGACCCCGAACGACTCCATCGTCGGGACGCTGGCCATCTATACCCTCCTGTGCGAGGGCAGCCGGAAATATCCCAACGGGGAGGACCGGATGGCCGGCCGGGAATATGCCGACTATGTCCAGAGCCAGATTACCTCCGACCTGCGGGCCCTGCACAACCCCCAGTGGACGCGCCGGCAGACCTGGGACCGTTCCTACAGCGAATGCCGGACGCCGGGCGTGCCGGGCATGATCCTGGAAATCCTGGCCCATCAGAATTTCGCCGACATGAAATACGGCCTGGACCCGACCTTCCGTTTTACGGTCTGCCGGGCGGTGTATAAGGGAATGCTCAAGTTCCTCAGCAACCGCTACGGTTGCCCTTATGCCGTGCAGCCGCTGCCGGTAAATTCCTTCGCCGTCCGCTTCCGGGACGCCCAGACGGCCCGCCTGAGCTGGAAGGCGACGGAAGACCCTCTGGAGCCCACCGCCAAGCCGACCGGCTATCTGCTTTATACGCGACTCGGCGACGGGGCCTTCGACGGGGGAAAGGTGCTGAAGACCTCGGCTTCCGGCGGCACCGTCTGGGCCGACGTGCCCATTGTCCCGGGACAGGTGAACAGCTACCGCATCGTGGCCTTCAACGAAGGGGGACGGAGCTTCCCCTCCGAGGTGCTTTGCATCGGGACGGCCGGGCACAGCAAAGTCTTGATCGTCAATAATTTCGACCGTGTATCCGCGCCGGCTTGGTTCGATACGCCGACCTATGCCGGCTTCGATTCCCGCCTGGACGGCGGCGTCCCTTACGAGCGCGACCTGACCTACATCGGAGAGATGTACCAGTTCCGCCGTCAGCTGCCCTGGACGGATGACGAAAATGCCGGATTCGGCTCCTCCTTCACGGACGAGGCCGGATTCCAGAAAGCCGGCAATACCTTCGATTACCCCTTCCTGCATGCCCAGGCCATGTTCAGCCGGGGCTACAGCGTCTGCAGCGCCTCGGAAAAGGCTTTCGAGGCGGACTCCACCCTGCGCAGCGACATCTTCGCGGTGGACCTGCTCTGCGGCAAACAGGTGACGACACCGGGCGGCGCCACGGAGCGTTTCCAGGTCTTCCCGGAGGCCCTTCGTGAAACCCTCCGCAGCTACAAACGCCGGGGCGGGCGCCTGCTGGTCTCGGGGTCGAACATCGGCACGGACATCTGGGATATGGTCTATCCCGTGGCCTATGACAGCACGGACCGCGCCGCGGGGAAGGCTTTCGCCCGCGAAGTGCTCGGTTTCCAGTGGCTTACCGGCTATGCCAGCCGGACGGGACGCGTCAAACCCCTGAAAGGCAGCGCCGTGGATGTGGCGGGCCTGGCGCAGATGCAATATTGCCACCAGCCTTCCGAGACGATGTACTGCGTGGAGACGCCGGACGGGCTGAATCCCGTCTCCGGCGCGAAGACCTTCCTGCGTTATGCCGACACGAATGTCTCGGCCGCCGTCTGCTACAGCGACGGGGACTGGCGCAGCGTCAGCATCGGATTTCCTTTGGAAACCCTGGAAAATGCTGAAGATTTGCAAGAAATATTGTCCAGAATACTGACATATTTTAAGAAATAACTATCTTTGCGGAAACATCTTTTAAGCCCATGAAGACTGAGTACAGAATCGAAAGCGACCTTCTCGGCGAGCTCAAGGTCCCCGCTGACGCCTACTACGGAGTTCAGACCCAAAGAGCCCTCAACAACTACAGAATATCCTGCAACCACATGAGCGACTATCCGGACTATGTCGTGGCCATCGCCTACGTCAAGATGGCGGCCGCCGCGGCCAATACGGAGCTCGGCGTGCTGGACAAGCACATCGGTCAGGCCATCATGCAGGCTTGCCAGGAGATCGTCGATGGCAAGTTCCACGACCAGTTCCCTGTCGATATGATGCAGGGCGGTGCGGGTACTTCCGTGAACATGAACGCCAACGAGGTCATCGCCAACCGCGCCCTGGAACTGATGGGGCACAACAAGGGCGAGTACCAGTTCTGCTCGCCGAACGACCATGTGAACTGCGCCCAGTCCACCAACGACGCCTATCCGTCCGCCTTCCGCTATACCTTTATCCGGATGAACAAGACGCTGGTCAAGGCCCTGAAGGACCTGGTCGCCGCTTTCCGGCAGAAGGGCGATGAATTCGCCGATATCATTAAGATGGGACGTACCCAGCTTCAGGATGCCGTTCCGATGACCTCCGGTCAGGAATTCCATGCCTTCGCCAACAACCTCGAAGAAGAGGTGGCCAACCTGGACCGCAATGTGCGCTTGCTGCATGAGATCAACATGGGCGGTACGGCCATCGGCACCGGCCTCAACGCCGTTCCCGGTTTCGCCGAGCTGTGCGTGAAGCGCATGAGCGAGTTCTGCGGCGACGAGATGGTGCTGGCACCGGACCTGGTGGAGGCGACCCCCGATACGGGTGCCTACGTCAGCTATTCCGCCGCGCTGAAGCGTCTGGCCGTCAAGCTGTCCAAGACCTGCAACGACCTCCGTCTGCTGGCTTCCGGTCCGCGCTGCGGCCTGGGCGAGATCAACCTGCCGCCGATGGCTCCGGGTTCTTCCATCATGCCGGGCAAGGTCAATCCGGTGATTCCCGAGGTGACCAACCAGGTGTGTTTCAAGGTAATCGGCAACGATATGACGGTAGCCCTCGCCGCCGAAGCCGGGCAGCTGCAGCTGAATGTCATGGAGCCGGTCATCGCCGAGTCCATCATCGAAAGCATCACCTGGCTGACGAATGCGATGAATACCCTGCGCGAGAAGTGCGTCAGCGGCATTACCGTCAACAAGGACCGTTGCTACCAGATGGTCATCGGCAGCATCGGCATCGTGACCGCGCTGAATCCGTATATCGGTTATAAGAATTCGACCAAGGTGGCCAAAGAGGCCCTCGCGACGGGCCGTTCCGTGTATGACATCGTGCTCGAACAGGGCCTGATGTCCAAGGAGAAACTCGATGCCGCCCTCGATCCGGCGGCGATGACCGCCTCGCACAAATTCCTCCAGTAACGGGCGTCAGACGACCCGTTCCAACCAGTGGAATATCAGCCAGATCCGCTTCTTCAGCACCGTATAGTCCAAGGTGTCCGGAGTATCGCGGATCTGGTTGTTGTTCAGGGTGATGCCTGAGGTGAACATGACGGCCGGACGGCCGTGTTCGAGGAAGGGACGCTGGTCGCTGACCCGTTCGTAAAAGAGCCGGGTGAAGCTGCTGCTTCCGTAGTAGTCCCAGCCCAGGTCCAGCCCCAGACCGTATTTGTCGTTCTGCGTGCGCAGGGACCCGCGGTGATAGTCCGCCGCCCCGGCCGACAGGAGGATGAGATAATCTTTCCGACCGCTTTTCAGCGGGCTCAGCGTGCTGCCCACCTGGTCGATGTTGACCACGAGGGTCACCTCGTCGCCCCGGACGGGCCGGCCCGTTTCCGGATCGACCAGGGCGCCGCTTTCCAGCAGGTTCCACAGGGCCCTGGAGCCGCTCAGCCCCTGATTCTTACCGTCCAATGCGACGAAGATGATGTTTTTCCGCCAGGCCTTGCCGATGCGCTGCAGCTCGCGGGACATGCTGCACAGGCCCAGCAGGGCGGCGACGCCCGAAGCGTTGCTGTCCGCCCCGGGATAGAGGCGTCCGTCCAGCCGGCCGAGGCCGTCGTAATGGGCGGTGACGATGACGTAGGCATCCTTCTTGTTGCCGGGCAGCCATCCGATGACATTGCGACCGAGGGAGCCGTCCGGTGTCCGGAAGGAACGGACATAGCCCTCGCCGAAGGCTTTCAGTCCGAGATCGCGGAAATGCCGGACCAGCCAGGCGGTGGCTTCGCTGGCGCCCGGGGTGCCGGTGCCCCTTCCGTCGCACAGGCTGTCGCAGAGGAATTCCACCTGGGCGCGGAGCTGCCGTTCGCTGACGGCCTTGTGGGTAAATTCGGTGCCGACGACCCGGATGACTTTGGCTTGGGCGGGAAATGCCAGGACAATCGCCACGCAAAGGGCGATTGTTGAAAAAAAGTTGCGGCTTTTCTCCCGACTCGGCATAATTATCGTTATATTTGCATTTGGCCCGGTTTTTTCGAAGCCGGCGCCAAATTTACGAATTATTCTTTAGATGAAGAAACAATACATCCTGCTTTTGCTGGTGACGCTGCTCTTTGCGTGGCCCTGCCAGGCGCAATATGACAAGGATGTATTCTTTTTCCGCGGACGGCAGGCCCTCGCCGACGGCAAGTTCTCGACGGCGATCGACAATTTCAACACTTTCGTCCGGCTGGATACGACGGACCACTGGGCCTTTTTCTTCCGGGGCATCGCCAAGTATAACCTCGGCGACGTGCGCGGCGCCCAGAAGGACTTCAATACCTCCGTCCGGCTGAATCCCGTCTTTACCTCGGGCTATCATTACCGGGCCATCACCGAGAGCCGTTTCGGCGACTACGAAAAGGCCCTGGAAGACCTGGAGAGGGCCATTTCCCTGCGTCCGGGCTATGAGGGGCTGTATTTCAGCCGGGGCGTGACCTATTTCCTGTCCCAGCAGTTCGACAAGGCCGTCGATGACTTCGACCGCTATATCCGCAAGCAGCCCAAGGATCCGGCCGCCTACCTGAACCGGGGGGCGAGCAAGCTGTTCCTGGCCGATACGGTGATGGCGATGGCGGATTACAACAAAGCCATCTCCCTGGACCGTCGCGAACCGGAAGGCTACCTGCGCCGGGGCCGCCTGTATGCGCTGATGGGCGATTATGCCGCCGCCATTTCCGATATGGACAAGGCCGTCAGCCTGGACAGCACCAATACCTTCGCTTATTTCAACCGGGCGCTGATGTACTATGAGCAGAAGGACTACAATGCGGCGATGACCGACCTGAATACCGTGCTCCGCTACGAGCCGGGTAATGCCCTGACCTTGTACAACCGCAGCCTGATCCATGCCCAGGTGGGCAATTTCGAGGCGGCGCTCGACGACATGGACCGGGTCATCAACATCAATCCCCGCAACGTGCTGGCCTATTTCAACCGCGCCTCCTTCTTCCTGCAGATGGAGCGCTGGCGCGATGCCCTGGAAGATTACGACAAGGCCATCGAACTGTATCCGGACTTCGCCAAGGCCTATATGAACCGCGCCTATGCCGAGAATATGCTCGGGATGAAGCGGGCTTCCGAACGGGATTACCAGACGGCCCGCCAGAAGGTACGGGAGTATCAGGCGCAGTCCGCCTCCGGCTCTTTCGCGGACACGACCCGCAAATACAGCTCCCTGCTGGCGCTGGACGCCGAATTCGCCAAGAAGGACTTCGACGACGAATTGCTCCAGCACCGGGACATCGATATCCGGCTGAAGCCGCTGTACAAGTTCGTGCTGGCGGCGGACCGGGCTCCGGGCCAGACGACCCTGCGGACGCGGTATGAGAATCCGCTGATTGAGAAATTCTCTGCGGAATCGCCTGTCCCTGTGCGGATTACGGGAGCCGATACCCTGCGCGGGCCCGAAACGGCCCTCGTCGAGGAAGTGCTCTATGGGGAGAATTCCCACCGGATCCCCCAGGAGGAGCGGGACTTCCTCAAGGCCCTGGGCGAAATCGGCGGGAAGCGCTTCAACGGCGCCCTGGCCTATTATGACAAGGCGGTGGATGCCCAGCCGGCCGAGAAATACCGCCAGATGTACCAGGCCTTCTACCTGATGAACCGCGGCGTGCTGCGGGCGGAGATGATCGACTTCATCGCCTCGATGGAGAACAACGTGCAGACCCTGAGCATGGACGACAAGGGCACGGTGCGGGCGCGGGTCAAGGAAAACGTCACCCGGACCTATGACTATTCCGAAGCGATCGCGGATATGGAAGCGGCCGCCGCGCGCGTACAGGATATTCCCTATATCCATTTCAACCTCGGCAACCTCTATTGCCTGTCCTCCCGCCTGGTGGAAGCCATCGACAGCTATACCCGGGCTGTCGATCTGTATCCGGGAATGGGCGATGCGTATTACAACCGGGGCCTGGTCCTGATTTACCTGAAAGACAAGGAAAAGGGCTGTATCGACCTCTCCCACGCCGGCGAATTGGGCGTGCAGGAGGCTTACAGCGTGATTTCGAAATATTGTGAGGAGGAACGGAATGACTAAATTCATGAGCCTTTCCAGCGGAAGCTGCGGAAACTGCTACTATATCGGGAATGACGCCCATGCGCTGCTGATCGATGCCGGGGTCAGTCTCCGGCGGATGAAGCAGCTGCTGGCCGCGGAACACCTGGACTACGGCTCCTTCTCCTCGATTCTCATCACCCACGACCACATGGACCACATCCGCAGCCTTGCCTCTTATTGCAAGAAGCTGCGCAAGCCGGTCTATGCCACCCCGATGCTGCACCAGGCAATGGCGGAGCGCACGATGCCTTCGCCGGATCTGGCGAAGTGCCGACGCGACCTGTCCGAAGGATGGAACGAGGTGGACGGCTTCCGGGTGAGGTATTTCGTCGTCCCGCACGACGCCAGCCAGACGGTGGGCTACGCCATCCAGGCGGATGATCATAAATTCCTGATTATGACCGATATCGGTCACATGACGGAGGAAGCGCTGGACTTGGCTGCCCAGGCGGACACGGTGGTGGTGGAGTCCAATTACGACATGGACATGCTGATGGGCGGTCCCTATCCCCATGAGCTGAAAATGCGGATCTGCCAGGGAAACGGGCACCTCAGCAACGATGCCTGCGCCCAGGCCATCCGCCGCTTCTGGCATCCGGGGCTGCGCAACCTTTTCCTCTGCCACCTGAGCGAGAACAACAACACCCCCCGCAAGGCTTACGACTGCGCGCAGGAAGCCCTGCGCAGCATGGGCGTGGAACCCGGGCAGGTCAACCTCAGGGCGCTGCCCCGCCGCAGCCCCTCACCTTTGATGACATTATAGACAAGATATGGCAAAGACAGCACTCATTACCGGAATCACGGGCCAGGACGGGTCCTATCTGGCGGAATTCCTGCTGGACAAGGGCTATGAGGTCCATGGCGTCATGCGCCGCAGCTCGTCCTTCAACACGGGCCGCATCGAGCATCTGTACCTGGACGGCTGGGTCCGGGACATGCGCAAGGGGCGCCGCCTGGAACTGCATTATGGCGACATGACTGATTCCAGTTCCCTGATCCGCCTCATCAGCGAAATCCGTCCGGATGAAATCTACAACCTGGCTGCCCAGAGCCATGTCAAGGTCAGTTTCGAGGTGCCGGAATTCACGGCCGAGACCGATGCCGTCGGCGTGCTGCGGCTCCTGGAGGCCGTCCGGATCTGCCACCTGGAAGACCGCTGCCGCATCTACCAGGCCTCCACCTCCGAGCTTTTCGGCAAGGTGCAGCAGGTCCCGCAGAACGAGCAGACGCCCTTCTATCCGCGTTCCCCGTACGGGGTGGCCAAGTTGTACGGCTTCTGGATCGTCCGCAATTACCGGGAAAGCTACGGGATGTATGCGGTCAACGGCATCCTGTTCAACCATGAGTCGGAGCGGCGGGGCGAGAACTTCGTGACCCGGAAAATCACCCTGGCGGCGGCCCGGATCGCCCATGGGAAACAAGACAAGCTCTATCTGGGCAACCTCGACGCCCGGCGCGACTGGGGCCATGCCCGGGACTATGTGGAATGTATGTGGCTTATGCTGCAACAAAATGAGCCCCAGGACTTTGTAATCGCCACCGGCGAGCAGCATTCCGTCCGGGAATTCTGCACCCTGGCCTTCCATTATGCCGGCATCGAGCTGCATTGGGAGGGGAGCGGCCTCGCGGAAAAGGGCGTGGCGGAGGATGGCCGCGTGCTGGTGGAAGTCGATCCGCGCTTCTTCCGGCCGGCCGAGGTGGACACCCTGCTGGGCGATCCGTCGAAAGCGCGCACCGTCCTGGGATGGAACCCGCGCAAGACCTCCTTCGAGGAACTGGTCCGGGAAATGGTCGTCTATGATATGCAACATGCTTAGCAAGGATACGATAATCTATGTGGCCGGACATCGCGGCCTGGTGGGCTCGGCCATCTGGCGGAACCTCCAGGAGCGGGGCTATACCCGGCTGGTGGGCCGTACGCATGCGGAACTGGACCTGTTGGATCCGGTGGCGGTGCGGGCCTTTTTCGACCAGGAACAGCCCGAAGCGGTGGTCCTGGCCGCCGCCCATGTGGGCGGCATCATGGCCAACCTGCGCGACCGGGCGGACTTCCTGTGGCAGAACCTGCAGATCCAGCAGAACGTGATCATGGAAAGCTGGCGGCACGGGGTGGGCAAACTGCTTTTCCTGGGCAGTACCTGCATCTATCCGCGCCTGGCGCCGCAGCCCATCCCCGAAGACGCCCTGCTGACCTCGCCGCTGGAATATACCAACGAGCCTTACGCCATCGCGAAGATCGCCGGCCTGAAGCTGTGCGAAAGCCTGAGCCTGCAATACGGCTGCAACTATATCGCCGTGATGCCGACCAACCTGTACGGCCCCGGGGACAATTTCCACCTGGAACGCAGCCATGTCCTGCCGGCGATGATCCGCAAGGTCCACCTGGCCAAATGCCTGGGGCAGGGGAACCTGGAAGCGGTGCGCCGCGACCTGGACGCGCGCCCTGTCGATGGGGTCACCGGCATGGCCGGGCGGCAGGCCATCGAGGCTGCGCTGGCCCGTTACGGTATCGCTCCCGGGCGCGTAACCCTTTGGGGGACAGGAAGTCCGCTGCGGGAATTCCTGTGGAGCGAGGACATGGCGGACGCCTCGGTGCATGTGCTGCTGAACGTGGATTTCGCCGACTGCTGCCAGGGCGCCGTACGCAATGCGGACGGTATCCTGGAAGTGCGCAACTGCCACATCAACATCGGAACGGGCAGCGAACTGTCCATCCGGGACCTGGCCGGGCGGATCGCCCGCGCGGAGGACTTCGCCGGGACGATTGCCTGGGACGCCTCCAAGCCGGACGGCACGCCGCGCAAACTCACGGACGTATCGAAGATCCATGCCTTGGGCTGGCACCACCGCGTGGAGATCGACGAAGGGATCAAACGATTATATGACTGGTATCTACATACCCTGTAACAGGGCGTGAAATCTTGCAATTCAATAAGTTATGGACATTGAAAAACTGAAATCCAATCTGCGGGCGGTGCCCGATTTCCCGGTCAAGGGAATCCTGTTCTGGGACATTACCACCCTGCTGAAGAACCCGGATTGCCTCCGGGAAATCGATGAAGCACTTCTGCACCTGTATCAGGGGCTGGGCATTACGAAGGTCGTGGGCATCGAATCCCGCGGATTTTTCTTCGCTCCGTCCCTGGCCATGCACCTGGGCGCCGGCTTCGTGCCGATCCGCAAGCCCGGAAAACTCCCGGCCGAGACCCTGAGCCAGTCCTATGCCAAGGAATACGGCCTGGATACGCTGCAAATCCACAAAGACGCCATTACGCCGGACGATATCGTCCTGGTCCATGACGATGTCCTGGCGACGGGAGGCTCGTCCCGCGCCGCCATCGAACTGGTGCGCCAGTCTGCGCCGAAGAAGATATACGCCAACTTCCTCATTGAGCTCGAAGCCCTGCACGGAAGGGCCGCCCTGCCGGACGATGTGCCGGTCGAGACCCTGCTGGTTTTGTAGCTTCAGGCGTTTTTTCTTATCTTTGCGGAAATGGGCGCTAAGGAAAGCATATACGCACGCGTGGCCCGGGTCTGCCGAAAGGCGGTCCTGGGGCTTGGCGTCGCGAGTAACCGTCTGAAACTCAGGCTGTATGGTGTGACTTTCGGCGGCGACTGCCGCATCGTGGGGCGCATCTGGCTGGAGCGTAAGGACGGGGCTGCGATCCGCATCGGCCAGGGCTTCCGCTGCCTCAGCGGCGGTGGACGCAACCGCCTGGCGCCGGACGGCCGCAGCGGCCTGTTCGCCCAGGAAGGGGCCGTGATTGAAATCGGTGACGGGGTGGGCATCAGCGCTTCCCGCCTGTGGGCCCGTTCCGCCATCCGCATCGGTGACCATACCCAAATCGGCGCGGGATGCCTGGTCATGGACCATGATGCGCATAGCCTCCTGCCGGAAGACCGCCGCGAGGCGGCCCGGGACGCCGCCCATACAGCCTGCGCCCCGGTGGAAATCGGTCCCGACGTGCTGGTCGGGGCGCGTTGTATCCTCCTGAAGGGCGTCCACATCGGTGCCGGGAGCGTAATCGGCGCCGGCAGCGTCGTCACAGGCGATATCCCGCAAGGTCAAATCTGGGCCGGCAATCCGGCGCGCTATATCCGCGATGTCCGATGAAAGTCCTCTGGTTTGCCAATACGAGTTCCAATTTCGCGGCCGGGGACAATCCCTATAACGGCGGGGGTTGGGTGTCTTCGCTGGAGACGGAAATCAGTCCCCATGTGGAACTTGCCGTCGCCTTCCTGACCCGCCAGGCCCTCGACCCCCGGCAGGGCGTCGTGCATTCCTCGCCGGGCAGCCGCGTGGCCTGGAGCCGCGTCAAACGCCATGGCGTGGCATATTATCCCATCTACAACGGACATGACCGCTCCCGGGCGGACCGGATGAAAACCTTGTTCCGCGGCGAAGCCCGGCAGGAATTCGACCTGGTCGCGAACTATATCTCCGTGGTGGAGGATTTTGCCCCGGACATCATCCAGGTATTCGGCTCCGAGCATTCTTTCGGCCTTGTGTCCGAGCATACGGACGTCCCGGTCGTCCTGCATGTGCAGGGCATCATGAATCCGTATTTCAAAGCTTTCCTGCCGCCGGGCGTGTCCTGGGGCGACTATATTTTCGACAGCCTGAAGCCGGGCTGCTTCCTGCACCGCCTGTTTATCCACGAGCGCTGGAAGGAGGCCTGTAGGCGGGAGCAGCGTATCCTGCGCGCCATCGGGAACTACTTGGGCCGGACGGCCTGGGACCATGAGCAGGTGCGTCAGTTCAATCCTTCCGCCCGCTTCTTCGAGGGGGGCGAAATCATGCGCCAGCCCTTCTATGACGCGGATATCGAGGCGATCAGCGACATTCCCACCCAGCTGACCTTGGTGACGACCATCTCGGAACCGACCTACAAGGGCTATGACCTGGTGCTTCGGACCGGCAAGCTGCTCAAGGAAAAATACGGCCTGCCTTTCACCTGGCAGGTGTTCGGCAATGTGGATCCGGGCTTTTTCGAGCGGGTGACCGGCATCCGTACGGAACAGGCGGGCATCACCCTGGCGGGCGTCGCTTCCGCACAGCAGCTCGTGGAGGCCATCGCCGCCGCGTCGCTGTATGTCCATCCTTCCTATATCGACAATTCTCCGAACGGGGTCTGCGAAGCGCAGCTGCTGGGAGCCGCCGTCGTGGCGACCCGGGTGGGCGGCGTGCCGAGCCTCATCGAAGACGGCGTGACCGGATTCCTGGTCCGCCCCGGCAATCCCGAGGAAATGGCCGAGCGGATCGTCGCCATGTACCGCAACAAAGAACTCCTGCGCCGCGTGGGCGCCAATGCCCGCCGGGTGGCCCTGGTGCGGCATGACCGCAGGCGCATCGCCGATGACCTCCTCGGGGTGTATCGCGAATTGACCGGGCTGCAGAAAGATCCTGCGTAGTCACAAGAAGCTATGTCTGAATTCCGTTCGGCGAATATCCGCATCGCGAAGAACACCGTCATCATCTATGTACGGGTGGTGCTGATTGCGCTGATCGGCTTCCTGTGTACGCGTTTCGTGATGGACGGCCTGGGCATGTACGACTTCGGCCTGTTCAGCGTCGTGGGCGGCACCATCATGATGCTGGGCTTCCTGAGCACGGCGATGAACACCACGACCCGGCGCTACATCAATGTGGAAATGGGCAAGCCGGACGGGGATCCGGGCCGGATTTTCAATATCTGCCTGGTCGTACACATCGGCATGGCCCTGCTGGTCCTGCTGCTCTCCGAGACCATCGGCCTGTATTACATTTACCATGGCATGAAGGTGGACCCGTCCCGCCTGGGCGATGCCCAGGTCGTGTTCCAGATTGCCACCGTGTCCGCCTGTATCAGCATCATCAACCTGCCTTTCCAGAGCCTCGTAGAGGCCCACGAGAAATTCCTGCAGTCCGCCCTGGTCGATATCGTGGCGAACGTCTTCCGCCTCGTCATGGTCATCGGCCTGATGTATTGGCCGGGCAACCGCCTGTATTATTATGCCGTCGGCATGGCCCTGATGACCTTCCTGACGATGCTGATGTACCATCTGCTCTGCCGCCGTCAGTGGCCCGAGGTGATCCGCTGGCGCTTCCAGCGGGGGTGGGAGACCTATCGCGAGATCATCGCTTTCAACAATTATACGGCCCTCACCGCGCTGGCTTCGATGGCCCGGGGACATGGCAGCAAGCTGGTCGTCAATTATTTCTTCGGCCCGCTGGTGAATGCGGCGATGGACCCGGCCTACCAGGTGGAGAACTTTTCGCTGAGCAGCGTCAACCGCTTCAGCAACGCCGCTGCGCCGCAGATCAACCAGAACTGGAGCGGGGGCAACCAGGCGCGTTCCCTGGCCCTGGTCTATAAGATGTCCCGATACAGCGTGCTTCTGATGAGCCTGATCGTCTTCTGCGCCTTCGTGGAGCTGGATTTCGCCCTGGACCTGTGGCTGAAAGATGTTCCGGACGGGGCCCTGGCGTTCACGCAGTGGACGCTCGTGAGCGCCCTGGTGCGCTCCTTCATGGGCGGGACGCAGACGCTCGAACAGGCGACCGGGCGCATCAAGTGGTTCCAGATCTGGAACAGCGTGATGTCCCTGCTGTGCCTGCCGCTGGCCTTCGTGGCCTATCTGCTGGGGGCGCAGCCGGTCGCCATCATCCAGATCTATATCCTGTATTCGATCGCCTATCGGCTGGTGGAGTTCTACCTGCTGCACCGCCTGATCGGGTTCCGGCCGTGGGAATATGTCCGCAAGGCGTATTTCCGGCCGCTGGCCGTCGTGGGCCTGATGGTCCTCTTCGTCGTGCTGTACCGCTGGGCGATGCCCGCGGACGCCGGCGCGTGGCTCCGGATCGCCGGCATCGGGGTGACTTTCCTGGTCACCTGCGTCCTGGCCTTCTTCGTGGGGCTGGAAAGGTGGGAAAGGGAAGAAATCACCCATACGGTTTTTGCTTATTTGAAAAAAGATAAAAGATAGTTATGAAACGGATTCTCTGTTTGTTAGCCACTTCATTCCTGAGCCTGACGGCCTTCGGGCAGCTGCGCCTGGCCGGGATTTTCTCTTCGGACATGGTCCTTCAGCGCGATACGACCATCGCCATCTGGGGCTGGGCGGCCCCGGGTGCGAAAGTGACCTTGAAGACCTCCTGGGACAAGAAGGCCTACCGTGCCGTCGCCGCGCAGGACAGCACCTGGCGCATGGCCGTGCAGACCCCGGGCGCGGGCGGACCGCTGACCCTGACCTTCCGCAGCGGAAAAGAGACGGTCAGCCTGACCGATGTGCTCAGCGGGGAAGTCTGGATATGCAGCGGGCAGTCCAACATGGAAATGCCGGTGCGCGGATTCGGTCCGCAGCGGCTTGAAGGGGCGAAAGACGCCATCCTGACGGCAGGGGAGTATGCCAATAAGGTCCGCCTGGTGATGATCCGCGAGAAGACGAGCGCGACGCCGCAGTCCGACGTGGATGCCGTGTGGACGAAAGCGGCTCCGGCTTCGGTCGCCGACGCTTCCGCCGTGGCCTATTTCTATGCCCGCCGCCTGACCTCGGTGCTGGGCGTTCCCGTCGGTGTGGTGATGAACCCTTGGGGCGGCAGCTGGATTGAATCCTGGATGCCCCGTGAAGCCCTCCAGGAGGCGCTTTCCGATGTGCCGGAAGGACAGCGCGAGGCGATTCTTTCCCACAAGGACCCTGCCGACCAGCCCTATCCCAGGGAGCTGGCCGCCATCTGGAATTCGCGCGTCTATCCGATCGTCGGCTTTACGGCGCGGGGTTTCCTCTGGTACCAGGGCTGCTCCAATACGGCGGAAGCGCCGCTCTATGGACGGATGCAGGACGCCATGATCCGTTGCTGGCGGCAGGCCTGGGGGGCGCAGATGCCTTTCCTGTTCGTGACCATCGCCCCGCATGACTACAACGACGCTCCGGGCCTGGCACGGCCGCTTGTGGTCGAGCAGCAGCTGAGCACGCTGGCGCATCTGCCGCAGGTCTATGCCGCTGTGACGGAGACCCTGGGCTCGCGCTATCTGATCCACCCGCCCAAAAAGCAGGAAGTGGCCGACCAGCTGGTGATGCTGGCCGCCGAACGGGTCTATGGCCAGTCCACCGGACTGGGCTGTGGATTCCCGTACCCGGACCATATCGAGTTCCCGGCCGAATCCTGGCGGCAGACCGACACCTGGCGTCCCGTGGCAGGCTATCCGGCCCACCTGACGTCCGGTCCCGACCATCCGGGCAAGGTCCGCATCCGTTTCGGCAACGTGCCTTTCGGCATGGGGCTCTTCGGCAAAAACGAGGTGACAGGCTTCGAGGTGGCGGGGGACGACCGCGTATTCCACCCGGCCGAGGCCCGGCTGATGTGGTGGAACTGGGTCGAAGTCTCCTGCGAGGCCGTTCCCGAACCGCAGGCGGTCCGCTATTCTTTCCACAATTTCGTGGAAGGGGTTGACCTGGAATCCGCGATGGGCGTGCCGGTACCTTGCTTCCGTTCGGACGATTGGGAGTAGCCGGGGCGTGCCTGCCACCGGATTTTGGCATACATTGTGAACTATTCTATAAAACACGGTTTTATATCGTGTTTTTTTTGTATATTTGTAAGATTGTATGCCAATATGGCAGTAAATAGGAAATGATATGGGATTCAGTGATGTAATCAAGAAAATTTTCGGCTCCAAGGCTGAAAAAGATATGAAAGCGGTCAAGCCTATCCTGGATAAGGTCCTGGCGGCTTATGGGGAGATAGACAAGTTGTCCAACGACGAGCTCCGTGCCCATTCCGAGGCCCTCAAGGCCCGGATCCGGGAGGTGGAAGCCCCGTTCGAGCAGCGCATCGGGCAGATCAAGGCGGAAATGGAGACGGACATCCCCGTTTCGCGGAAAGAGGAGCTGGCGACCGAGTCGGACAAATTGGTGAAAGACGAGGACGAAGCCATTGAGAAAATCTTGATGGAGATTCTGCCGGAGGCCTTCGCCATCATGAAATCGACGGCCCGCCGTTTCACCGAATCCGAGACCATCGAGGTGACGGCTACGGCTTTCGACCGGGACCTCTCCGCCAGCGGCAAGGATTTCGTCGAGATCGTCGGCGACAAGGCCCTGTGGCACAACCATTGGGTGGCCGGCGGCAACGAGACGAAGTGGGAAATGGTCCATTACGATGTCCAGCTCATCGGCGGTATCGTCCTGCACCAGGGCAAGATTGCGGAAATGGCGACCGGTGAGGGCAAGACCCTCGTCGCCACCCTGCCTGTTTTCCTGAACGCCCTCGCCGGCAAAGGTGTCCACGTGGTGACGGTCAACGACTACCTGTCCAAGCGTGACTCCGAGTGGATGGGACCGCTGTACCAGTTCCACGGCCTGTCCGTCGATTGCATCGACAAGCATCAGCCCAACAGCGAGGCCCGCAAAAAGGCCTATAACTGCGACATCACCTTCGGTACCAACAACGAATTCGGTTTCGACTATCTGCGCGACAATATGGCGGTCAACCTGAACGACCTGGTCCAGCGCAAACACCATTTCGCCATCGTCGATGAGGTGGACTCCGTGCTCATCGACGACGCCCGGACCCCGCTGATCATTTCCGGTCCGGTGGCCAAGGCGCAGGATGACGCGCAGTTCATGGAGTTCCGCCCCTATGTGGAGAGCCTCTACCTGAAGCAGCGCAGCCTTGTGACCCAGACCCTGAGCGATGCCAAGAAGGCCATTGCCAACGGGGACGAGGGCCTGGGCGGCAAACTGCTGCTCCGCTGCCACAAGGGTCTGCCGAAATATCCTCCGCTGATCAAGTATCTCAGCGAGCCCGGCATCAAGCAGATTCTGCAGAAGTCGGAGAATTACTATATGCAGGACAACGAGCGCGAAATGCCGCAGGTCACCGACGAGCTGTATTTCGTCATCAACGAGATCCAGCATTCCGTGGATATGACGGACAAGGGTCACGACCTGCTGGCCGACAGCGTGCATGACCCGGAGTTCTTCGTGATTCCGGACGTGGGCTCCAAGTTCGCCGAGATTGAGAAGCAGGACATTTCCCTGGCCGAGAAACAGGAACTCAAGGACGCCACGATGGAGGATTTCTCCCTCAAGAGCGAGCGTATCCACACCGTCACCCAGCTGCTCAAGGCCTATGCGATGTTCCAGAAGGATGTGGATTACATCATCGTGGACAACAAGGTCAAGATCGTCGATGAGCAGACGGGCCGTGTCATGGAGGGCCGGCGCTGGAGCGACGGTCTGCACCAGGCCGTTGAAGCCAAGGAGAACGTGAAAGTGGAGGCCGCGACCCAGACTTTCGCGACCATCACCCTGCAGAATTACTTCCGTATGTACCACAAGCTGGCCGGTATGACCGGTACGGCGGAGACGGAAGCCGGTGAATTCTGGTCGATCTACAAGCTGGACGTGGTCGTCATCCCGACCAACCGCCCGGTGATCCGCGACGACCAGAACGATTTGATTTACAAGACGAAGAAGGCCAAATATAACGCCGTCATCGCCCGGATCCAGGAGCTGGTCAAGGCCGGCCGTCCTGTCCTGGTGGGTACGACGGACGTCGAGACGTCGGAACTCCTCAGCCGCCTGCTGACCCTGCGGCATATCCCGCACAATGTGCTGAATGCCAAGCAGCATGCCCGTGAGGCGGAGATCGTGGCCCAGGCGGGTCAGTCCAGTACGGTGACCATCGCGACGAACATGGCCGGCCGTGGTACGGATATCAAGCTGTCTCCGGAGGTGAAGGCCGCCGGTGGTCTGGCCATCATCGGTACGGAACGCCATGACAGCCGACGGGTGGACCGCCAGTTGCGCGGCCGTGCCGGACGTCAGGGCGACCCGGGTTCTTCCACTTTCTATATCTCGTTGGAAGACAAGCTGATGCGTATCTTCGGATCCGAGCGTATCGCCAAGGTGGTCGATAGCCTCGGCATGACGGAGGACGACGCCCTGGAATCCTCCATGTTGTCGGGCAGCATCGAGAAGGCCCAGCGCAAGGTCGAGGAGAACAACTTCGGTATCCGTAAGCGTCTGCTCGAATATGACGACGTGATGAATTATCAGCGCGAGGCCATCTATTCCCGCCGGCGCAACGCCCTTTCCGGCGAGCGTATCGAAATCGACGTGATGAACATGATGATGGACAGCGCCAATATGATCGTGGACCATGCCGAGGGCCTGGACTTTACGGGTTTCTCGGAATATCTGATGTCCCAGCTGTCCATCGACCCGGGATTCGACGAGGCCTTCTACAACAAGGCGAAGCCTAAGGATCTGAGCGCCAAGCTCTTCGAGCATATGCAGGAGGTGTATTCCCGCCGTATGGAGGCGCTGATTACGAAGACCTACCCGGTTATCAAGCAGGTCTATGAGAAGAGCGGTTCCATCTATGAGAACATCGCGGTGCCGATTTCGGACGGCCGCAAGGTCCTGACCCTTCCGGTCAACCTCAAGCGGGCCTATGAGACCGAGGGCAAGGAACTGGCCAAGACCCTGAGCAAGACGATTATTCTCTGGCAGATCGACGAGCATTGGAAGCAGCATCTGCGGGATATGGACGACCTGCGCCAGTCCGTGCAGAATGCCGCTCTGGAGCAGAAGGACCCGCTGGTGGTCTATAAGCAGGAGGGTTATACGCTCTTCGCCCAGATGCTGGAGACCTTGTATAAGAATGTGCTGTCTTTCCTGCTGCGGTGCTTCATCAATATCCGCGAGGAGAGTGCGCAGCCTGCCCGTGCGCCGCAGCCGCGCCACACGGACCTGAGTCAGATGCAGACCCGTCGCAACGATCTGACGACGAACGGCGAGCAGCGGAGCAATGCGCCTGTGCATGTGGAGAAGCGGGTCGGCCGTAACGACCCTTGCCCTTGCGGCAGTGGCCTGAAGTATAAGAACTGCCACGGCAAAGGTTTAGTATAATCCCTTGATAATTATAGAAATAGATATGGCTAAAACAATGGAACCCGTAGTAAACGTGAACGAAGTCAGCCGCATTTCCACCGGTACGGTGATCAAAGGCGAGATTTCCTCTCCCAACGATATCCGCATTGACGGTTCGTTCGAGGGAAAGATTCACTCCAAGGGCCGCGTGGTGGTCGGCGAGAAGGCCGTCATCAGCGGTGACATCATTTGTGACAATGTGGATTTCTGGGGCCGGATGACCGGCAGCCTGTATGTCCGTGATACCCTGACCCTCAAGGAGGGATGTACCGTGAACGGTGATTTGCATATCAAGCGTCTGGTGGTTGAGCTCGGGGCGCGTTTCGACGGCAATTGCCGCATGCTTGCCGACGGAGAGTTCGACAAGTTGGCCGGCAATGTGGTGGCGCCGAAGCCCCAGCAGCCGGTGAAGCCGATTGTTTCCGGTACGCCCATCAATCCTTCCACCAAGCCGCTCTCCGGCGGCATCCCGGTTCAGAATTAGAATCATTCCGAAAAGTAAGAAAGGCTGCAATCTTGTTGCAGCCTTTCTTATAACCTGTAATGTCAAAACTATTTTTGACGATTCGTAAGAATAGAATTTCTTCGCTTCGCTCAGATAATCTACTTCTGACGATTCGTAAGAATAGAATTTCTTCGCTTCGCTCAGATATTCTATTTCTGACGATTCTTGTATCTCTGGTAGAATTTGTCCACGCGACCGGCGGTATCGACGAGCTTGACTTTGCCGGTGTAGAAGGGGTGGGAAGTGTTGGAAATTTCCACCTTCACGACAGGGTACTCGACACCGTCAACCTCGAGGGTCTCCTTGGTCGTTGCGCAAGAACGGGTCACGAAAACCGTGTCGTTGGACATATCCTTGAAAGCTACAAGACGGTAGGTTTCGGGATGTATTCCTTTCTTCATTTCTTAAATATTTAAGTATAACTATATAGTTTCGCTTTTTGAGCCTGCAAATATAGGCATTTTCAGCAACACTTCAAAGTCTTTCGGAGAAAAGATTGCATATATCCTCACTTCATGCGCAGGGGCTGATCCTCATAGAGGGAGAAGCGCTTGGCTTTGCGTATCCATTTCTGCTCTTCGGCCTTGACATGGTCGCGGGCTTCCTGGAAGGAGATGTCCCCAGTCAAATAGGAGGCCAGGACGGGGTCGGCGAGCTTGCGGTAGAATTCCGGATGGATTTCGAATTGGGAGTACCGGCCCAGGAAGTAACGCATCAGCTGCAGGGTGTGCAGCAGGCTGTGGTATTCCGCCCCGGGCTGCAGCATAATCTGGTAGCCGTAGCAGCGTTCGCCGGCATACTGCCCGGCGGCGGGCTTGAAGGAGCAGGGCCGCATCAGGATGCCGTCCGGTCGGGGCAGGGTCTCCAGCTGGCCGGGTTTGATGAAAGGGGCGCCGAAGTACTCGTAAGGCCGGGCGGTGCCGATGGCCGGCGTGATGGTGGTGTTGTTCCACAGACCGCCGCCGCTGTACATGTAGCAGGTGAACATGCCCGGGATGTCCGAGGCCGGCGCGATGGTCCAGGGCAGGATCTGCCGCGTGGCGTCCGAGGCCAGGGCGGAGATGATATGCAGGGGAAATTTCGCCCCGATCTCGTTGTAATACAGGTGGCACAGTTCCCCCAGGGTAAGCCCGTGACGGTGAGCCACTTTCGGCGTATATTCCTCCATCTCGCCGCTGGGGATGGAACCTTCGACGAAGCGTCCGGCGGGATTGATGTGGTCCACGATATACAGGGCGGGGGAGTCTTCTCCCATTTGGCCCAGCGTGGCCATCAGGCGGAACACATCCTTGCTATAGTTGAAGTAGCGGGTGCCCACATCCTGGATCTCTACGACGACGGCGCTCAGGCCCCGCAGCGTTTCCGCATCGAAGACGATATGGTTCGTCCCCGGCGTCAGCTCGGTGTCCCGCGGCGTGAAGACGGTCTCAAGGTTGCCCCGCTCGGCAAAAAGCTCGTACATGTAGCGGTCCCGGGCCGTGTCCCAGCAGTTCTGGGTGCAGAAACAACCGACCTTGCCGCCAAGCAGGGCCTTGTCCAGTTGGTCTTCCAACGGAGTCGTACGGAAGGAAAACATCAGCCGATGATCTTTTTGGCCACGGCGATGACTTCTTCCGCCAGGGCCTCGGCCGCCGCCTCGGTAGGGGCTTCGGCATAGATGCGGATGATGGGCTCGGTGTTGGACTTGCGCAGGTGGACCCATTTGCGCTCCGCCTCGAAGCTGATCTTCACGCCGTCGATCGTGTTGACATCTTCTTTGGCGTAGATGACTTTCAGCTCGTCCAAAATCTTGTCAATCAGTGCTTTGTCGGCGAGTTCTATGCGGTTCTTCGCGATGTGGTATTCCGGGTAGGTCTTTTTGAGCTCGGAAACGGTGACCTTGCGGTAGGCGAGGTTGGTCAGGAAGAGGGCCGTGCCGACCATGGCGTCGCGGCCGCAGTGCAGGGCCGGGTAAATGACGCCTCCGTTGCCTTCGCCGCCGATAACGGCCATTTCCTGGTGCATGCGGGTGGTGACGTTGACTTCACCCACCGCGGCGGCATAATAGGTGCCGCCCCATTTCTCCGTCACGTCGCGCAAGGCGCGGGAAGAAGAGAGGTTGGAGCAGGTAACAGGCTTATAGGGAGCGAGTTCCGCTTCCAGCGTGCTGTCCTTGGCCTCGGCCAGCCGGGTGGCCCGGCGCAGCAGGTAATCGGCTACGCTGACGAGGGTGTATTCCTCGACGAAGGGCTCTCCGTTTTCGCAGATGAAGGCGAGTCTGTCCACGTCCGGATCGACCGAAATACCCAGGTCGGCCTTTTCGCGCACGACCGTTTCGGACAAGGTGACGAGGTTCTGCGGCAGCGGTTCGGGGTTATGGGCGAAGTTCCCGGTCGGGTCTCCGTTGATGCAGATGCACTTCACGCCCAGCCGTTCCAGCAGGCGGGGCATGATGATGCCGCCCACGGAATTGATCGCATCGACGACCACCTTGAAGCCGGCGCTGCGAATGGCTTCGACATCTACGCTCTGCAGGGCCAGGATGGCATTGACATGCTCATCGGTGAAGTCATGCTCGGTGATATGGCCGATTTCCTCCACGGGGGCGAAATCGAAGTCCTCGGATTCGGCGCAGTCCAGGATGGCCTGTCCTTCCGCGGCATTGAGGAATTCGCCTTTCTCGTTGAGGAGTTTCAAGGCGTTCCACTGCTTGGGGTTGTGCGAGGCGGTCAGGATGATGCCGCCGTCGGCAAGCGAGAAGGTCACGGCCATTTCCGTGGTCGGCGTGGACGCGAATCCCGCCTTGACGACATCGACGCCGCAGGCGACGAGGGTTCCGCAGACCAACTGCTCTACCATCTCGCCGGACATACGGGCGTCTTTACCGACCACGACCTTGTAGCGGAGGCCGTTCGGGGTAGGGCGACGCTCGCGAAGCTTGACGCAGTATGCGTAGGTGAATTTGACGATATCAATGGGAGTCAATGCGTTACCGGGGGCGCCTCCGATGGTGCCGCGAATGCCGGAGATGGATTTGATGAGTGTCATTCTTTTCTGTTTTAGAACATACAAATATACATAATCTTGCCGTCCCAAACAAGTTAGCATCCCATTCTTTCAAAAAGGAGCGAAAAAATTTGCAGGTTCGGATTTTTTTCGTACCTTTGCATTCCCGAAATCATGCTGGGTTCGTATAACGGTTAGTACTCGAGATTCTCAATCTCGCAATAGGAGTTCGATTCTCCTACCCAGTACAAAGATAGCACGGCAACAGATTGAATATCAATCCGTTGCCGTTTTTTTATTTCTCAGAATTGGCGTGTTATATACCACGAAAGCCGACTCATTCGAGCCGGCTTTCGCTTGAAAGGTATTTCTGTCTTACATCATCAGGGCGGACATCACCGCACCGACGAGGCCGAGGATGGCGTAGAATTCAGGAAGGGCGGCGTAGATCAGCGTGTTGGTGAACACATCGTGACCCTGGCTGACACCGACGATACCGTTGGCGCAGACCTGACCCTGACGGATGGCGGAAAGCATACACACCAGACCGACGCTCAGGCCGATACCGAACACGAGGGCTCCCTGCTCGGCCACCTTGCCCATCAGCATGAAGAAGGCGACGAATCCGTAGATACCCTGCGTAGCGGGGAGGGCGGAAAGCACCATGTAGTTACCGGAACCTTCCGGTTTGAGTTTGAGGGCGCCTTCGGCTGCGTTGCCGGCGATGGTGGTACCGATGGAAGAACCGATGCCTGCGAGGGCGAGGACCAGGCCAAGCCCGAGATAACCAAGTACTAAATTAAGCATAATTGTTTGATTTTTATTTTGTTATATTATTTCTTCAAGGGGTTGTAATGGCGCCCGACGCCTTCATATCCGGAATTCTTGAAGAACTCCAGGAAGTTCAGACGCAGGGGGTGTACGAAGGCGCCGAGGGCGGCCATCGCGATGTTCAGGGTATGGCCCACGATGACGATCAGCAGGAAGGGAATCCAGAGGAAGACGTTCGAACCGTCTCCCAGCACCATCGTGCCGATGTTGTTGAAGGCCAGGCCCAGCATGCTGCCGGCCAGTCCCAAGGCATAGAGCCGCAGGTAGCTGAGGACGTCGCCGACCAGACCGGTGGCGGTGTTGTACGTGTCCCACAGACCCACGCCGATGTTGGCCAGCTTGCTGCGATGCATGTCGTTCAGCAGGAAGATGCCCAGCGCCGAGACCACGCCCAGCACGATGACGATCCACTTGGTGAGGGCCGCATCCAGCACGCCGATGAGCGCCAGGGCGCCGACGGCGACACCGCCTACGATGAGCAGGGTCCAGCCCCAGGTCCCGAGGGAGTTGACGAAGCCCTTGTTCTTGGTCTCCTCATACGTCTTCACACACATGGCCAGGCAGATATGCACCACGCCGACGATGATGGAAAGCACCATCGTGCCGTCGTAGCCCATGATCTTACCGGGCAGGAAGATCCCCTTGATGGGCGCGAAGACGGCCCACTGGGAAATATCCATCGAGAAGAAGGTATGGAAGAAGAAACCGATCACGGCCGTGCCGACACCCAGGGTAACGACCAGCGGCGAGAGGTCCTTGAAACTGTCCACCTTCTTCAGCAGCAGGCCGATGAGGATCAGGATCAGTCCATAGCCGCAGTCGCCCATGCAGAAGGCGAAAAACAGCAGGAAGAACACCGAGATGAAGGGCGTCGGGTCGAATCCGTCGTAGGCCGGACGGCCGTACATGTCGGTCAGGACTTCGAACATCCGGACGAAACGGTTGTTCTTGAGCTGGATCGGCGGATTGTCTTCGACGACGGCGTTTTCCCGGAGATAGAATAGCTGCCAGTCGGCAAAGCGGCGTTCCGCCTCGTCGGCCTGGTCTTCCGGAACGAAGCCGGTGAAGGTGACGATATGTCCCTCTGCGGTGCTTCCGGCGGCTTTCCCGGCAAAGTACAGGTCCAGCTGCGCCATTTTTCCGGAGAGGTCCTCCCGCAGCTGCGGCAGGTATTTCTGCAGTCCCAGCAGGCGGGCCTTGACCTGGTCTATCTGGCCGGCGAGGGCTTCCGCCTCACCGAGCGCCTCGGCCGCCGTGCCTTTCGGCGCGGGTATTTCGGCGATCGGGAAGCTGTAGGCCGGGTCGTCGGAAATGGTGACGAACCAGACGGTCTTGCTGTCCTGCGCGACGACCTGCAGCGGGTATTCCGCGGCCCATCCGGCGTCGAAGCGCTTGAGCGGCGTGCGGTAGAAGCGCACGGTAAGCCCGGCCTCGGCGAGGTCTTTCAGACGCGCGGGAGAGAACTCTCCCCACGGGCGCCGGGCCTCGGCCTCCTTGTACAGGTGGTCCAGCGTCCCTTGCAGGGATTCCAGCTGCTCGAAAGCCGCCCGGACATCCTCCACGGGCTTGTCGCTGTCCACCGCGGCGGGCTGTATCCCTTCGTAGCGGACCTGCTCCAGTTTGGCGATCGTCCGTCTGAGCGCATCGCTTTCATTCAGGCAGGCGGCGGAATGCTCGTCCACAGGCTTGATGCTGCGGGTGATATCCACCACGCCGAGCTCCTGGAGCCTTTCCAGGAAGCGTCCTTCGTCTCCTTGCAGGAGAATGAAGGCGTATTTGGTCATCGGTGCTATCATACGGCTTCCTCCTGTGCTTGTTCTTCCGCCGCGTGCCGGCTCTTGACGATCTTCGAGGAGGCCTTGCTCAGGTTCTCCTCGTCCTCCATATAGCGTTTGATTTTGCGGATGGCCTCTTTGTAGCCCGGAATCTGGACCTTTTCGTAGAGGTTCACCTTCTGCGTGGTCTTCTTGCGCTGGAATTCCAGGATGCGGCTCTTCTCCAGGAGCACCTCCGACTCGATGCCGAGCCGGGTCAGCTCTTTGAGAATCGCCACGCCGTCGGCGTACCAGGCCGGTTTGACGAAGGCGTTGAAGGGACGCAGTTCATAGTGGATCTCCTTCAGGGCCGGGGTCTTGACGCCCGCAACCTTGACGGTCACCAGATCCACGTCCGTGATGGCGATCAGCCCCGGGTCGAATTCGTTCCACAGGGCGGCCAGGTAATCATACCGCTGCATGGAGGCTTCAAGTTCGTTTACGACACGCTCGCTCTCCGCCTTGGCCTTGCGGACCTCCAGACGCAGCGCGGACTCCTTGTTCTGTAGGGTCGGGAGCGCGTTCTGCCGCATCTTCAGCTGCTTGCCGAGGTTGTTGAGCGAAGTTTTGTTGTATTGAAACTTTATGGCCATGTAGAGTTAGTCTTTCCAGTATTTGTCAATCAGGGCCTGCTTGATACCGGTCTCCGCCTTGGTGAAGTGCTTGGAGAACAGTTCCCAGGCCGTGTCGAGCATTTCCGTGATGGTGATGTTGACGTCAATCGAGAGCAGCCGGACGGCGTAGTCCTTGGCATAGGCCAAGCACCGGTGGTCGTAATCCGACAGGTCGAAGCCGTTCTCGAGTTTGGTCTTGGCGTTCTGCGCATCGGCATACAGACGCACGCCGGCGTTCATCACCTGGCTGTGGTCCTCGCGGGTCTGCTTGCCCTGGACGAGCTGTTTCAGACGGGACAGCGAACGGAACGGGTCGATGATGACCTTGCCCGTGTCGGAGTCGGCGCGCAGGAAGAGCTGTCCTTCGGTGATGTATCCCGTGTTGTCCGGGATGGCGTGGGTGATGTCGCCGTCGTTCAGCGTGGTCACGGCGATGATCGTAATCGAACCGCCGGAAGGCAGCTGGACGGCCTTCTCATAGATCTTGGCCAGGTCGGAATACAGCGAGCCCGGCATGGAGTCCTTGGAAGGGATCTGGTCCATACGGTTGGATACGATGGACAGGGCGTCGGCGTACAGGGTCATGTCGGTGAGCAGCACCAGCACCTTCTCATTCTTGTCGGCGGCGAAATATTCCGCGGCGGTCAGGGCCATGTCCGGGATGAGCAGACGCTCCACCGGGGGCTCTTCCGTGGTGTTGACGAAGGAAATGATCTTGTCCAGGGCACCGGCCGCTTCGAAGGAATGGCGGAAGAACAGATAGTCGTCGTTCGACAGACCCATGCCGCCGAGGATGATCTTATCGACGTCGGCACGCAGGGCCACTTCCGCCATCACCTGGTTGTAAGGCTGGTCCGGGTCGGCGAAGAACGGAATCTTCTGGCCGGAAACGATGGTGTTGTTCAGGTCGATGCCGGCGATGCCGGTCGGGATCAGCTGCGAGGGCTGGCGGCGCTTGTACGGGTTCACGGAAGGACCGCCGATCTGGCGCTCTTCGCCTTCCACCTCCGGACCTCCGTCGATCGGATGGCCGTAGGCATCGAAGAAGCGGCCGGCGAGCTGTTCGCTGACTTTCAGGGTCGGAGGGGCTCCAAGGAAGGCCACTTCGGCATTGGTCGGGATGCCCTCCGTGCCGGAGAACACCTGCATCGTGACGACATCCCCTTTGGTGCGCACCACCTGGGCGAGCCGCCCGTGGACGATGGCAAGCTCATCGTTGGAGACGCCTTTCGCCCGGAGCGACACCGTCGCCTTGGTGATGGCCTCCAATTGCGTATATACCTTCTGATATGCTTTATTTGCCATTTTCTGCGAGGAGTTTATGGAGTTCTTGTTCGTATTTGTCGAAGGCCTCGCCATGGAACTCGGAATAGTTCATCTGGCGGAGGATGTTGATCATGTTCTTGAAGTAATCGCGGCACTTCTCATAGTCTTCGAAGGTGAAGGAATGGTCGCAGATGTCCATCACCAGGTCCAGCATATACTTCTGGCGCTCGATCGGGCAGAGGCTGTCGATCGGGTCGAAGGCGTCCTGCTGGAGGAAGGTGAAGTCGATGAGCTCGGACTTCCAGAACGTCTCGTGGTAGCTCATCGGCACGCCGTCGTCGCCCAGGATGTTGATCTGGTCGGCGGCTTCGCGTCCGCGGCGGACGATGTTCTTGGCCTTCTGGATATGGTCCACCCAGCCTTTCTCGACCGTTTCGTCGAGGTAACTGCGGATCTCGGGATATTCGAGATATTTCGAATAGGAATCGATCGGGTTGACGGCGGGGTAGCGCTTCTGGTCGGCGCGGCTCTGCTCCAGGGCATAGAAGCAGCGGGCTGCCTTCTTGGTGGATTCGGTGACCGGCTCCTTCAGGTTACCGCCGGCAGGGGATACCGTTCCGATGAAGGTGACGGCGCCCCGCTGGCCGTTGTTGAGGATGACCATACCCGCGCGGGCGTAGAAGTTGGAAATGATGGCGGAAAGGTCCACCGGGAAGGCGTCTGCACCGGGCAGTTCCTCCATACGGTTGGACATTTCGCGCAGGGCCTGGGCCCAGCGGGAGGTCGAGTCGGCGAGCAGCAGGCAGCGAAGGCCCATCGCCCGGTAATACTCGCAGATGGTCATGGCCGTATAGACGGAAGCCTCACGCGCGGCGACCGGCATGTTCGACGTATTGCAGATGATGGTGGTACGTTCCATCAGGTGGCGGCCCGTATGGGGGTCGATCAGTTCCGGGAATTCGGTGAAGATTTCCACAACCTCGTTGGCACGCTCACCGCAGGCGGCCATCACGATGACGTCGGCTTCGCCCTGCTTGGCGATGGCGTGCTGAAGCACGGTCTTGCCGCAGCCGAAAGGCCCGGGGATGAAACCGGTACCGCCTTCGGCGATGGGGTTGAAGGCGTCGATGACACGTACGCCCGTCTCCATGATGCGCTGCGGCCTGGGCTTTTCGCGATAGGCGCGCACGGCCACCTTCACGGGCCATTTCTGCGTCATGGTTACGGGAACGTCTTCCCCTTCGGCGTCGGTCAGTACCGCGATGACGGTATCGACGTTATAGGACCCGGCCGGGACGATGGTCTTGACGGTATATTCGCCCTTGAAGGCGAAGGGGACCATGATCTTATGGGGCAGCCAGCCTTCCTTCACTTCGCCGAGCCAGTCGGCGGCGATGACCTTGTCGCCGGGCTGGGCGATGGGGGTGAAATCCCACAGTTTCTTGCGGTCGAGCGGGTCGGTGTATTCTCCGCGTTTGAGGAAAACATCCTCCATGGTGGTCAAGTCGTTCTGCAGACCGTCATACACGCTGGACAACAGGCCCGGACCGAGGGTGATCTCCAGCATCCTGCCTTCGAATTCCACCGGGTCTCCGTTCTTCAGTCCACGGGTGCTTTCAAACACTTGTACCTGGGCGCTTTTTCCGTTCACCTTGATGACCTCGGCCATCAGCCGCGTTCCGCCAAGGTTGATGAAGCAGAGTTCGTTCTCCGCCACCGGCCCGGTGGTCTCCACAGTCACCAGGTTGGAAACGATGCCCGTTACGATTCCTGTACTTTTGGACATAAGTTATTTATTTTGATTATTGTTCAGGTTGGTAATCCACGCCTTTGAAGGTGCCGCGCACCTCGCCGACCAGCCGGCGGAACAGTTCGCGGCCGGTCTGCTCGTCGAGCCGGACCCAGCGTTCGATGATGTGCAGGCGGGCCAGGAAGCCCAGTACGGTGTCCATGCCGAATCCGCTGAAGCGGTTCAGTTCCAGGACTTTCTGCCACATCAGGTCGTCCAGTCCGCGCTCGCGCTCCAGGATGTCTTTCCCGGCGAGCACTTCCTGCAGCCGGGGCAGTTCCGGGAATTCCCCTTCGGGCTCCAGGAAGATGTCCTCGTCCTGCGGGCGGCCGAGCGCCCGGTTGAGATAGCGCACCTTCTCGTTGCGTACGCGCAGGTCGAAGGTGAAATAATCCCGGATAAAGGCATTCCTGGGCGGCTGGACCGGATTCGGATCCGCAGCGAAGGGATCGGCCGGCCGGCGGCGTTCGCCCAGGGCTTCCCGGTAGAACGCTTCGTCCAGGGCGCTGTCGTCGAATCCGCGCAGCAGCTCGTCCATCAGCCGGCGGTCCGACGTGCCGCACTGCGAGCGGATAAAGGCGCGCGTGCCGTCGAAGTCGAGACCCTGCCCGGCCTTCCAGTCCTGCGACAGGATCGGGAGTGAGGCGATGATATACGTGTAATTGTTCATGACGTGCTACTTGCCGAAGAGAAGTTTCCGGGTGGCAGGCCTGAGGTATTCGCCGACCAGGTCGCGGAAGGTTTCATCCGTGAGGCTGATGAAGTAGCTGCCGTCCTTGGGACCGATGCGGAATCCGCCGGCAATCTTCTTGGAGAACTCGGCGCTGACTTCCTGGCCGAGGATGCGGCCCAGTTCACCCTTCACGAAGGGCTCCAGGGCGGAGCGGAGGGATTCGGGCAGAACCAGGGAAAGGTCCTGCGACTCCTGCGCGGAGAAACGCTGGGCGACGGCGGTGATGATGCCCTTGACGAATTCCGGAGCGCTCATCGCCTCTTTGACCTGGGTGTCCGTCATCCGGGTCACCACGAGGTTCTCGATGTCCTGACGGGTCGCCTGCAAAGCCTGGAGGGAGGCCATACGGGTGTCTCCTTCGGCCTTGGTACGCAGGTCTTCGGCCTGTCGGGTTGCCTCGGCGACGATGCCTTCGGCCTGCTTGCGGGCCTGGGCAACGATGGCGTCCGCCTCTTCTTTCGCACGGGCGAGGAGGGCCTCACCGGCTTCTTTACCTTTGGACAGACCTTCCTGGTAGAGTTTGTCTGTCAATTCCTGCAATTTGTCCATATTTTCGTATCGATTTTGATTATCTGGATAATAACTTCCAAAGATACGAAAAAAATGTGATAAATGATTTCAAAAATGCGTAGAACCGCGTAAAATGGATATAAAATGTCGGATTATCCCGTCGTTCCCTGTTTAGCAGGTCGGAAGGCCCTCCTGCCGGGGACGGATTCCGTCCAGGGCCGTCCGTAGCGCGCAGATGTGGATGGGCATCGTCCCGCGGTTGCCTCCCGCATAGTTCAGCAGGCCTTCCTGGGCCATGGCCATCAGGCTCCGGGCGAGGTGGTCGCCATGTTCGCGATGGTGTTCGAGGTTCAGGTCGGCTTCGGCGTCCCGGCAGCAGACCAGGGGCGCATTGCAGCCGACCGCAAGCTGGCGGAGGAGCTCCGTCGTTCCGTGGGCATGGAAGCCGCACAGGCCGAAAGCCAGCAGCGGACGGTCCTGGACGGCCTGCCAGAATTGCCGGATCGTCGGCAGGTAGGGGCCGCCGGTGAGTTCGACGCTGATCATCACGGGCAGGGGAGAGCCGGTCTTGTCAATGGCTTCCAGGACGGCCTCCGCCACGCTGCGGCGGGAAAAGCCGCGCAGATGCAGGAAATCCGCGCCGCCGTCCGTCAGGCCGCGGACCTGCTCCTTGTACTGGCAGACCAGGGAACCGTGTCTGAGGTGGGAGCCGCCGATCTGTCCGATGTTGCCCGCGACCAGCACCTTGCGGCCCGCCGCGTCGGCGGATTTGCGGGCGATCTCGGCCCCGAGACAGGCCAGTTTCCCGGCGGAGGCTTGCAGGCCGAAGGGCTTCAGACTGCTGCGGTTGGCCCGCAACGTACAGCTGGACAGGATGTCCGTGCCCGCTTCCACATATTCCCGATAGATCCGGGAGACGAGCTGCGGCCGGAGCTGGAGAATCCGCTCGTCCGGGGGCGCCCCGAACAAGCTCAGCATTTCTTCCACCGGCCCGTCGAAAATCTGTATCCGCTCCGTCATTCCTTTGTCGCCGTGCTATCCCGGGATGCCTGTAGTGCGGCCTTGAGCAGCTCGATTTCTTCCTCCATCCGGCTGATCATCTCGTCGCGCAGCTGGATGTCCTGGATATCCTGTTCCCGGATTTTCTTCAACTCGTCCTGGAGCAGGGCGGCATTGCGGGCGCCGAAACTGCTTTCCTTGATGATGAGGTTGTCCTGGTTGATGCCGAAGGCTTCGGCCGAGGCCCGCAGGAGCACCTTTTCCCCTTCGCTCAGCGCATCTCCGGCCGTATAGACGGTCACTTGCTGCCCTTCGATCTTATGGTCGTAGATATAGCTGCCGGCAAAGCTCCGGTTGGCCGAGATAAAGGTGTCCACGCTGCGGCGGAAATTGTTCTCCCGGACCATGGAACCGGCGGAGATGATGCTCGGGATGATGAACAGGATCAGCAGCAGGGTCATCACAGTCGTCCGTTTGCGGTTGCGCTCGTAGGTCTCCACGGGCGTGAAACGGAGGTATTTCACCATGGCGTAGGTCGCCAGGATGATGAAGACGCCGTTGATGAAGAAGAGGTACAGCGCCCCGAAAAAGTAGTGCCAGTTGCCGTTGGCCAGTCCGCAGCCCGCCGTGCAGAGCGGCGGCATGAGGGCGGTGGCGATGGCGACGCCGGAGAGCACCGTGCCGCGTTCCTTGCGGGAGGTCTCCAGGATGCCGGCCAGGCCGCCGAACAGGGCGATCATCACGTCGTAGATGGACGGGCTGGTCCGGGCTTCCAGCTCGGTCGGGTTGACCAGGTCGAGCGGGGACAGCAGGAAAAACAGGGCGGAGGCCGCCAGGCTGATGACGATCATGACGGCGAGGTTCTTCAGCGCGTCTTTCAGCAGTTGGACGTCATAGATGCCCAGGGACAGCCCGATGCCTACGATCGGTCCCATCAGCGGCGATACGAGCATCGCGCCGATGATGACGGCCGTCGAATTGACATTGAGTCCGACGGAGGCCAATACGATGGCGAAGGCGAGGATCCAGACGTTCGGACCCCGGAACCAGATGTTCTTCTTGATACGGGCGACGGCATCGTTCGTATCGATTTCATCCCGGAAATCCACCAGTCCCCGCAAATACTCTTTTATGCTGTCCCAGACCATAGTTTTACGTTTCGGTTAAAAAATGTATCCGACGCCGACATTCAGGCCGCCGGTCCCGTCTGACGCCAGCACGGGGCGGGCATATTCGGCAGACACGACGAAATTGGTATCCACTGTCAGCTTGGCGCCGACCCCGTAAGCGGTGTGCAGTTTGTCTCCGCTCCAGGCCCATCCGCCGCCGTTGTACAAGTCCGTATCCATGCTCGTGCGCATAGCCTCCAAGCGGTAGGGCTGGACGACCATGCCCAGGTCCACCAGCGGGTTGACGGCGATGCCCCAGTCGATGCCGAGCAGCTTGAAATCGACGATGAACCAGCGCAGTTCGATGTTGCTCCAGGCATAGCCCTGGCCCAGGATGCGGTTGTACAAAAGCCCGCGCAGGGAGGTGTAGCTGCCCAGTCCGTCGGAGTCCACCTGCCGGAGCTGCAGCCCGGCGATATTCGAAAGCAGGTAGAAGGGCATTTCCCCCGCCAGGGTCCCCTGGTAGGCCAGGTGGTAGGCGAAGGTCAGTTTTTCGGGGACGATGGGGATATAGTGGCGGAAATGCAGGGCCAGGTTGAGGTAGCTGTTGCGCCCGTGGAATACATCTGGCGAGCCGTACAGGAAGGCTTCCGCCCAGATGCCCCGCTTGGTCGTGGCCTCGGAATCCCGGGTGTCATACAGGACGCCGGCCACCAGTTCGGCATGCCGGCCGCCCTTGGCCTCGTCTTCGCTGACCAGTCCGGCATTCACATAGCGGTGGAGCAGGCTCGCGCCGGCCATGGGCCAGTCCGTATCTTGTACCCAGATGCCCCAGAAATGCAGACCCGCCGCCCACTTGAAGTTCGGCAGGATGTCGCCTTTGAGGTCGAAGAAGAAGCGGAGCATGTTCTTGTGCATCTGGTAGAAGCCGCTCGGGATCTGCTTGCCCTTTTCGTCGTTGGTGTAATAGAGGGCTTCCGAATAGGGGGAGGCAAAGCCGTTGAACCCCATGAAAGGATAGCTCTTGTGGCTCTGGTATATCACGGACGTGGACAGGCGCAGGCCCGGAATCAGCTTGTCCGAGTCGTAGGAAACGAAACCGTAGCGGTTACCCTTCGTGGAGATGCCGATGTCGAAGTAGAACGTGTGGTCGTACTCGGGATAGCGGCAGCGTCCCGGGCCGTAGTAATACAGCTCCGCCAAAGCCCCGAACTGCCAGCCGTTATCCGATGTATAACTAACTGTCGGCAAGGGGATTACGCTCCATCCGGAGCGCGGCTTCTGCGTCTCTTGCGCCGCCGCGCCCAGGGTGGTGACCAACAAAAGGACGATCCATGCGAGACTTCTTTTCATAAGCATATCGGTTTATCCCAGGAATCCCAGGAGGATACCGGCCGCTACGGCCGATCCGATGACACCGGCCACGTTCGGGGCCATGGCGTTCATCAGCAGGTGGTTGTTCGGGTCGGATTCACGGCCGACCACTTCGGAGACACGGGCGCTGTCCGGCACGGCGGATACGCCGGCGTTGCCGATCAGCGGGTTAATCTTCTTGCCTTCTTTGAGGAAGAGGTTGATGAATTTCACGAAGAGCACGCCGCTGGCCGTGGCGATGACGAAGGACAGCAGGCCCAGGCCGAAAATCATGACGGATTTCCCGCTGAGGAATTTGTCCGCCTGGGTGGAGGCGCCTACCGTCAGGCCGATCAGGGTCGTGACCACGTCGATGAGCGGTCCGCGTGCGGTTTCCGCCAGACGACGGGTGACGCCGCTTTCTTTGAGCAGGTTGCCGAAGAACAGCATACCCAGCAGCGGCAGGCCGGACGGGACGATGAACGCCGTCGTCAGGAAGCCGACGATGGGGAAGATGATTTTCTCTTTCTGGCTCACCTGGCGGGGCTTCTCCATCCGGATCAGCCGCTCTTTCTTGTTGGTGAGCAGCAGCATGATGGGCCGCTGGATCACGGGGACGAGCGCCATGTAGGAATAGGCCGACACGGCGATGGCGCCCATGAGGTCCGGGGCCAGTTTGGACGACAGGAAGATGGCCGTAGGGCCGTCTGCGCCGCCGATGATGCCGATGGCGCCCGCCTCGTTGGGGGCGAATCCGAGTGCCAGGGCCAGCAGGTACGCGCCGAAGATGCCCATCTGGGCGGCCGCGCCGATGACCACCAGCTTGGGCTGGGAAATGAGGGCGGAGAAATCCGTCATCGCACCGATGCCCAGGAAAATCAGCGGGGGATACCAGCCCTGGCGCACGCCCTGGTAGAGGATGTTCATCACGGAACCGTCCTCGTAGATGCCGATGTTCAGGCCGGGGAACATCGGGATGTTGCCCACGATCATGCCGAAACCGATCGGCACCAGCAGCAGCGGTTCCCATTCCTTGACGATGGCCAGGGTGATGAAGGTGACGCCGATCAGGATCATCACCAGGTTCTGCCAGGAACAGTTGGCGAAACCGGTGAACTGCCAGAATTGCTGGAGACTGTCAATAATCTGGTTCATACAGGATTATGCTATCGTTACCACCGCCTGTCCGTCGGTGAGCTGGTCGCCCTTGTGGACGAGGATCTCGCCGATGGTTCCGTCCTGGGTGGCGGAGATTTCCACCTCCATCTTCATGCTTTCGATGACCACGACTTTCTGGCCGGACTTGACGCTGTCGCCGGGTTTCACGCAGATTTCCAGGACCTTGCCTTCCATCGGGGAGACAACCTTTGTCCCGGCTCCGGCGCTTTTCGGTGCAGGTGCGGGCGCAGCCGCGGGGGCAGGAGCCGCCGCCGGAGCGGCAGCCGGGG
>JAFUWX010000095.1 GCA_017471025.1 Bacteroidales bacterium | reverse complement strand
GCGAACGCCAAATGGCCGAAGGCCACGTCCGGATACACCCGTACCTTCCTCCTGAGCGACCGCTACATCGAGGATGGCAGCTACCTCAAGCTCAAAAACCTGAGCCTGTCCTACCGGCTCTTTACCCCGTTCAAGGGTGTCGAGCAGATTCTGTTCACCCTGTCGGCGAGCAACCTCTTTACGATTTCCAAGTACAGCGGCTACGACCCGGATGTCAACGCATTCGGTTCCGATTCCTCCAGAAGAGGCGTGGATATCTATTCCTATCCGGCCTCCCGGACGTTCTCGCTGGGTGTCAACTTTGTCTTCTAACCCCGGATTGTTATGAAAAAGAAAAGCATACTTTATATCTTCATGGTCCTGGCCATGTGCCTGGGTACCGTGTCCTGCTCCAAGTGGCTGGAAGAAAAGCCTGTTTCCTTCATCGGTCCTGACAGCATCGAGGATTCCGAGGCGGGTGTGGATGTCTGGGTAGCAGGCGTTTACAGCAACTGGCTGGATGACATGTTCCGCTGGAGCCAATTCCCCTTCGTGCTGGAGTTGGACGCCGACTATATCTCGGGTCCCGACTGGCTGATGGGCAAGATGGGCGCCGGCAACTTCCAGTCCGAAGAAATGGTGGGCAAACTCTGGAAAGGCCCCTATAACCTCATCGTCGATGCCAACCTGGCCGAGCGTAAAATCGCCGAAATGGTGAATGTCGATGCGGACTACAAGAACAACGCCCTCGGCGAACTGTATTTCCAGGAAGCCTTCTGCTATTTCCTGATGGTCAGGGCTTTCGGTGAGATTCCCTATATCGAGGAAGATGTCATGAACGGCGGCGCCTACTCCAACAAGCGCCAGAGCATCCAGACCATCTACGACCACATCATCGAAATGCTGGAGGAGGCCTCCAAACTGATGTTCTCCTGTACGGACGCCCGCCATAAGGCCGGCCATGTCAGCGCGGCCAGCGCCGCGGCCCTGCTCGCCAAGGTCTATGCCACGATGGCGGCCGCCGCGATGCCGGAAGGCACGCCGGTGACAGTCCGGACCGGTAACGGCGACAATGCCCGTTATACGACGGAAGAAGACGGTGCCACCGTCTATAAATACAACCCGCTGGTTACCCAGATCTTCTACAAGAAAGCCGTGGCCGGCTATCAGGACATGGACAGCGCCGAGCTGTACAAGAAAGCGGCCGAATGGGCGAAGAAAGTGATTGACGGCGAGTTCGGTACGGTGGAACTTTCTCCGTACGACAAGCTCTGGGCCGCCTCCAACCGTGATGCCTCCGAGTTCCTCTTCAGCGTCCAGTCGCTCAACGGCGAGACGGTCTATTGCACCCAGATCCATACCTACTACGCCGGTTACAGCGATTCTCCGGCCAGCAATACGATCCAGTCCGGCGGTTGGGTAGGATGCTCCTACAACTGGTACCGCCTCTTCGACGAGGATGATTATCGGATCACCCAGGGCGTACGCCACCAGTGGCAGTATTACTACCAGACCGACTACAAAGGATTCTTCTACTATCCGGAGAGCCTGAAGTCCTATTATTCCACCCTGACCGACGGCAATACCTACCAGTACACGGCCGACAGCCAGTGCCTCGCGTTCACGACCAAGTACAGCGACGTCAAGGACAAGTCCGCAAACTATACGGATTCCGCCTGGCCCTTCCTGCGCTATGCGGACCTGCTGCTGATTTATGCAGAGGCCTTGAATGAAACCGGCGACTCCGAAGAGGCGATGACCTATCTGAACCTGGTCCGCAAGCGTTCCAACGCCGTCCAGATGACGACGGTTCCCGGCAAGGATGCCATGCGAAGCGCCATCATCGAGGAGCGTGCCAAGGAGCTGGCCTGCGAGGCCGACCGTCGTTGGGACCTGATTCGCTGGGGTATCTACATCGATGCGATGAACGCCGTGATGTACGACGACGCCGGTGTCTATAAGGAGCGTTCCGAAAAGCACCTGCTCTTCCCGATTCCGCAGGAAGAAATTAACGCCAACGAGTATATCAATGAGAATAATCCCGGTTGGAACTAATTGAAAAGCAAATGTTTATGAAAACAAGATATGTCATCATCCTTGCGGCTGTGCTGGGCCTGATGTCTTGTAACAAGGTCGTGACCTACAAGACGGACCTGCCCGACCGTTTCACCAACGAAGGTGTGCCGCAAATCGATTCCATTTTCGATATCCGGGATGGCAAGCTGGAGACCAAGCTGACGGAAGGTTCCCTGGCCCAGATCCTGCATATCAAGGGCAAGAACCTGGCCAATCCCAAGAGCATTGCCTTCAACGGCATTGAGGCCAACCTGGACCTGTGCTACTGCGAAAAGGAGGACAGCTACATCGTCATTCCGCGCGTCCTTCCGGATGCCGTCGATAACAAGATTGTCTATACCACGGACCAGGGCTCCGCGTCCTTCGCCTTCGAAGTGAAGATTCCGCAGCTTTCCCTGGAAGGCCTGGCCAATGAATTCGCCCTTCCGGGCAGTTCCGTGCAGGTGGTAGGCGACTTCTTCGACCTCTTTGAATTCGGTGTCGAGGGCTCGCCGGCCTCCATCAAAATCGGCGATACGCCTGTTCAGATTGATTCCTTGAGCGAAACCTACATGAGCATCGTCATCCCGGAAGGGACGCCGGACAATTCCCGGATTACCTTCTCCTGGAACGACGTGACACTGGGCGCCCAGACCAAGACGATCCCGTATCGCAATACCTCAGGTCTGTTCATCAACCTGGACGAGGCCGGCTATTGGGACAACACCGTCCGTGACGCCGTCGTGACCGACGGCAGCCATGAGGGCGACCCGCAGAGCCTGGGCTATACCTTCACGCGGTTCAATATGGACCTGGCGGCCTGGACGTGGTATTCCATTGGTATGGGCGGCAACTTCCCGCTGGACATCAACTGGGATACCGAGATGGCGAATCTCGTGTTCAAATGCGAGATTTGGACCAATTCCTCCAAACCGATTCCGACCTATGCCGTTGGCAATGGTGTCCTGGTGCAGTTCAATACGAAGGAGAACGTCTCCCTGGACCTGGGCGGCAGTTCCTTCAACACCGGCGGAGAATGGCGGACCTGCTCCTGGCCGCTTTCCAGCGTCGCGTCCGAAATGCCTGCGAAGGACGTGTACTGGAATTTCGCCCTGTCCGTACAGCCGCCCGTGGACTGGACCATCGACTTTGCCATGGCCAACTTCCGTATCGAACCGGCAACTTATTAATCCATGCATCCCATGAAAAAGATTTATATTCTGTTGTTTGCGTCGGCGCTCGCCTTTGCCTGTACGCCTGAGAAAGAAAAGCCGGCGCCGAAGACATCCGATCCGAACAAGGCCCCGCAGGTCGTGTCCACCGTGCCGGCCGTCAATGCTCCGGAGGCGGACATCGTGGATGAAATTGTCATTACCTATGACAAGGCCATCACACTGGCCCCCAATACCACCATCAGCGTCAACGACATCTACTATGATGAGGTCGTGACCGCCAGTGGCGTCGAACTCCATATCCCGGTCACCCTCAAGGGCGGCACGGAATATACGGTGAAAGTCCTCAGCCCTTCCGTCAAGGACAGCGAGGGCAATTACGCCAATGATTATTCCTTCTCGTTTACCACGCTGGTACGCAATAACTTCAACGCGGCGGCCTTCCAGATTGACGAAGCTCCGGTGGACCCGGCTGCGACCGAAGAGGCCAAGGCCCTGTATGCCCTGCTGAAGGAAAACTTCGGTCAGAAGACCTTCTCGGCCGCCATGGCCGAAGTGGACTGGAACAACACCAATGCCGAGGCGATGAACACCATGACCGGCAAGTACCCGGCCATCAACGCCTACGATTATGTCCACCTGAACGCCAGCCCCTGCGACTGGATTGACTATGGCGACATCAAGCCCGTGACCGACTGGGACAACCTCGGCGGCATCGTGGCGGCCGGCTGGCACTGGAATGTGCCGACGTCCAACCCGAACTCCAGCATCGTCATCGACATGATCGACATCGACGACCTGAATGTCGGCGTCTGGGAGAACAGCCTGTGCCTGACCCAGGACAATGTGGACTGGTACGGCGACGCCGTGGCGGCCCAAGGCATGGAAGCCTTCAAAGGCTGCATCGTCGGCTCTACCGTCACCGTGTACTACACCGGTGCCACGGCCACAGCGGTCGGCGCTCCCCAGATGGCCTTCAAGAACCATAGCTGGGGCAGCATCGTAGATGCGGCAGGTAAGGATTATGGCTATTTCGATATTCCGGAAGGGGACGGCAGCATCGTCTTTACCCTGGACGACGTTTCACTGGCCGAAGTGAAAGCGAACGGTATCATTATCGGCGGCCGCAATTATACCCTGACCAAGGTGGCCGTGGAGCATCCCAAGGAGCAGAGCGGAGATATCCCGACCGTCGATTTTGACGATGTGGCCGTGGGCAACTGGGCGGCGAGTGTCTGCCTGACCCAGGACAATGTGGACTGGTACGGCGACGCTGTGGCCACAGCCGCCATGGCGATTTTCAAAGAAGCCACCCTCGGCAGCGTACTGAAGGTGTATTATATCGATGCCGCAGAGACGGCGGACGGCGCCCCGCAGATGGCTTATAAGAACCACGGTTGGGCTTCGATTGTCGGTGCGGACGGCACGGACTATGGCTATTTCGACATCCCGGTGGGAGCCGGCCATACGGAGCTGGTCTTCGACGAGGTGGTGCTGGCCGAAGTGAAGGCGAACGGCATCATCATCGGCGGCCGCAACCTGACCCTGACCAAGGTCGAACTGATGGCTCCCGCAGGCGGCGAGACCGTCGAGGTTCCGTATAAGTTCTATGCCGACGCCAACGAGTTCAATCCGGTCGATGCCCTGGACGAGGGCTCCTGGATGCACAAATATCTGGTGGCGGACCTGGACGAGATGGCGGCCAACCTGCTGCTTCTCCAGGCGGAAGGCATTCCGGTGCTCTTCCGTCCGCTGCACGAGGCTTCCGGCGGCTGGTTCTGGTGGGGAACCCGCACAGGCGCAGATTTTGTGGCGCTGTGGCAGTATGTGTTCAACTACCTGACCGGAAAGGGTGTGCATAACCTCCTGTGGGTATGGACTTCCTGCCTGGACGATGCCGACTGGTATCCGGGTGATGAATATGTGGATATTATCGGTACGGACTGGTATCCCCAGGAAGAGGCTTTGTACCATACTTCCTATCTTGACGGCTGGAATGCCCTGCTGGAAATTTCCAACCACAAGATGCTGACCCTGAGCGAGTGCGGGCCTGTCCCTGCGGCGCTCAACTGTCTGGAAGACGGTGCCATGTGGCTCTGGGCCATGCCTTGGTATGGCGAGCACATGAAAGAACCGTACAACAGCGAGGCCTTCTTCAAGACCTGGATGGCTTCCAGTCATGTGGTTAAACTAAGCGACCTTCAAGAGTAAAACTTCGTATGAAGCGATTTTTGCTGCTGCTGAGCATCCCGCTCTGGCTGGGGTGCGGGGAATCGGGAACGCCCGAATGGACGTACCCGGACCCCTCCGGCAGCGAAGCTTCCGCCGAGCCGTCTTCAGAGCCTTCCGCCGAGCCCGACCCTTCCCAGGAGCCTGGGACATGGCCCGTCCTCACCGGCTCCTTCATCCAGCATTGGTATCCCAAGGTCTGGACACAGGCCCGCTGGGATGAAGAGATGTCCACGCTGGCCGAAGTCGGCATCACCTACCTTATCTATACGCCGATGAGCGAAGATGGCGGGGAGACGGATTTCCGCTCCCTGGAGCGCTGTCTCAAAAGTGCCGCGTCGCATGGGGTCAAGGTCCTGGTGGGCCCGAACGCCCATTCGGGCTGGTGGGGTAACCCAAGCGGAGACTGGCTCAACGAACAGATGCAGGCCGGGGTAGAAGTGGCACAGGCGATATATACCCGCTTCCATGCCAGCTACCCGGAGTCCCTTTGGGGCTGGTACTGGGACTGGGAAGTGGATAATGTCCGTTGGCTGCTGCGCCGCAAGGACCTGGCGGAAGCCTGGAATATCACCCTGGACGGCCTGACGGCCATTGACCCGGATATGCCCCTGCTGTTCAGCCCCTTCATGAATACCTTGGGCGAGGCGGAAGATTACGGGGATTTCTGGACCCGTCTTTTCCCGCTGCTCCACCTGCGGCAAGGCGATATTTTCTGCCCGCAGGACTGCGTCGGCGCCCGCGGGATTGCGCCCGAACAGGTCGAGCCCTGGCTGGCGGCCATGAAAGCGGCTGCGGATGCCGTGGAGGGGCTTCGGTTCTGGGTCAATATCGAAATCTTTGATATGTACACCGTCGGCGGATCCTCCTGGTATGCTACGGCGTCGCTGCGGCGGGTCCTTCGGCAGATGGAGGTGGCCGCCCCCTACGCCGAAGCGCTCGTGTGCTTTGCCTACTCGCACTATTTCAGCCCGCTGCTGGCCGGTCCGGATTACCATGCGGCTTACCGGCAATACCAGCAGACCGGACGGCTTCCCGAGGCGGGCAAACTCCTGCCTGTCAATTCCGTATCGCGGAATGACACCGCTTCCGGCGCCGTGCTGGAGTGGGTCGTGGCGGACAAAAGCGGCATCGCCGGCGTGGCGCTGTACAAGAACGGGAGCCTCCTGCTCAAGCTGCCCTACCGCGAGGCCAACTTCCCGACTTCCTTTACGGAGCCGGCAGGGAAGGCCGCCGACAAGTATGAAATCACAACCTATAACTTTTTGGGAGATGAATCTGCAAAAGTTTCTTTTTAGTCTGGCCGTTGCGCTGACCTGCTTGTCAGCCTGCCGGACGGAAAAACCGAACACGGCCGAGGACCTTGTCAGGCGCCTTGCCGAGGCAGCGCAGCAGGGAAAAATGCTGTATGGCCACCAGGATGACCTCGTATATGGGCATAGCTGGAAAGTAGAATCGGATGGGGATGCCTTTGCCCGTTCCGACGTCCAGTCCGTATGCGGGGCCTATCCTGCCGTGGTCGGTTTCGACCTGGGCGGCATAGAACTGGGAAACGAGAAGAACCTGGACGGCGTGCCTTTCGCGTGGATGCGGAAGGCCGTCCAGGTACATACCGCCCGCGGCGGCGTGGTGACCTTCTCCTGGCACCCGAGGAACCCCCTTACCGGGGGTGACGCCTGGGACGTGTCGGACAGCACGGTGGTACGCAGCGTGTTGGAAGGCGGTGCCTGTGCGCCGCTTTTCCAGCAGTGGCTGGGCCGTGCGGCTGCCTTCCTGAAGACCCTGGACGGCATTCCCGTCATCTTCCGCCCCTGGCATGAGCACATGGGCAGCTGGTTCTGGTGGGGCCGCAACCTGTGCAGCGATGAGGAATACGTGGCCCTGTTCCGCTATACCGTCCGGTTTATGCAGAATGCCGGCGTAAAGAACCTGGTGTGGGCCTTCTCTCCCAATTCCGAGGTCACAGCCGAGGAATATATGAGCCGCTATCCGGGCGACGACTGCGTGGATATCATGGGCCTGGACCATTACGAAGGGACCTATGTCCCCGACCCGGATGCCTATTACGTGGAGATCCTCCGCCGCGACCTGGCCTGGCTGACCCCCCTGGCCGCCTCGCATGGCAAAGTCGTCGCTTTGACGGAAACCGGCTATGAGGGCATTCCGAACCCGCGTTGGTGGACGGACTGCCTGCTGGCGGGCGTGGCGGACTATCCCGTGGCCTATGCCTTGACCTGGCGCAATGCCCATGACCGTCCCGGCCATTTCTATGCGCCTTATCCGGGATCGGCCGATTCGAAAAACTTCCTTGAATTCTATCACAACGAGCACACCGTATTTCTTCCATGACAGCTTTTGAAGAGAGACTGGCCTCCCTCCGAAAGGAGCATGAGGCCCTCCTGGACAGAGACAATGTTCCCGCCGGTACCAACGGCGTATATCAACGTTACCGTTATCCGGTGCTGACGGCGGACCATGCGCCCCTGACGTGGCGTTATGACCTGCATCCCGACAGCAATCCTTACCTGCTGGAGCGTTTCGGCATCCACGCCGTGTTCAACAGCGGCGCCATCCTGTGGCAGGGACGCTACCTGCTGGTGGCCCGTGTGGAAGCGGCCGACCGGAAATCCTTTTTCGCCGTGGCGGAAAGCCCCAACGGCATCGACCATTTCCGTTTTTGGGACCGTCCCGTGACCCTGCCCGAGTGGGGGGAGCCGGCGACGAATGTCTATGACATGCGTCTGGTGGCCCATCAGGACGGTTGGGTCTATGGCATCTTCTGCGTGGAGCGCAAGGATGCGACGGCCCCGGAAGACCTCTCCGCGGCTGTGGCCTGCGCCGGGGTGGTCCGTACGAAGGATTTCCTCCACTGGGAACGTCTGCCGGATATCCAGGCGCAATGCCAACAGCGCAACGTGGTCCTGCATCCGGAGTTCGTCGGGGGGAAATATGCCCTCTATACCCGCCCGCAGGACGGTTTCATCGATACCGGCAAGGGCGGCGGCATCGGCTGGGCCCTGACCGATACGATGGACGGGGCGGTCATCCGGGACGAGCGGATTATCAATGAGCGGAAGTACCATACCATCAAGGAGTTGAAAAACGGGGAAGGCCCCGCGCCCATCAAGACCCCGCAGGGCTGGCTCCACCTGGCCCACGGCGTCCGCGGCTGCGCGAGCGGCCTGCGCTATGTCCTGTATCTGTACATGACGGCCCTGGACGACCCGGCGCGGATGATTGCCGAGCCGGCCGGCTTCTTCATGGCGCCCGAGGGGGACGAGTTCCTGGGCGATGTGTCCAACGTGCTCTTCTCCAACGGCTGGATCGCCGCGCCGGACGGTACGGTATATATCTACTATGCGTCCAGCGACTACCGCCTGCACGTAGCCACCTCCACGGTGGACCGCCTGGTGGACTACTGCCTGCACACGACGCCGGACGGTCTTCGGACCGGCGATACCGTAAGAAGACTCAATGAATTGATAGACAGGAATTTGCAATGACTTCGCTCAAAGAAAAGATAGGCTACGGCTTCGGAGACATGTCTTCCTCGATGTTCTGGAAGATCTTCTCCTATTACCTTCCCATTTTCTATTCCAACATCTATGGCCTGCGTCTGGAGGATACGGCCCTGCTTCTGCTGGTCACCCGTATCTGGGATGCCGTTTCCGACCCGATGATGGGGATCCTGGCCGACCGGACCCATACCCGTTGGGGGAAATACCGTCCCTATCTTTTCTGGTTCGCCCTGCCTTTCGCCGTTTGCGGGGTGCTGCTTTTCACCACGCCCGCATGGGGACCGACGGCCAAGCTCGTCTGGGCCTATGTCACCTACATCCTGATGATGACGGTCTATACCGGCATCAATGTCCCTTACGGGGCGATGCTGGGCGTGATGACGGACAATTCGGATGAGAAAACCGTCTTTTCCTCCTTCCGCATGTTCTTTGCCTATGGTGGCAGTTTCATCGCCCTCTTTGCCTGGGAGCCCCTGTGCAACCTGTTCATCGGGGCGGGGGACAGTCCCGCCGGAGGCTGGCAGCATGCCATGATGGTCATTGCGACGGCCTGCCTGGTCATCTTCCTGCTCTGTTTCTGGCTCACCCGTGAGCATGTGGAGAGCAAGTCCACCGTATCCGTGGGTAAGGACCTGCGCTATCTGCTGGGCAATGTGCCCTGGTGGCTGCTGATCGGCGCGGCGCTGTGTTCCAACCTCTTCAATACGGTCCGCGGATCGGCTGCTGCGTATTTTTTCAAAGATGTCGTAGGCCCGGATGCCGTCCTTTCCCTGGGCTCTTTTTCCTTCCTGTTCTATGCCGGCCTGTTCCTCAGCGTCGGTGAGGTCAGCAATATGGCGGGCGTGTCGATGACTGTGGCCATAACCCGCATGCTGGGCAAAAAGGCGACGTACATCGCGACGATGGCCATCATCGCAGGGCTCAGCATCGCCTTTTTCTTTGTGCCTTGCACCCCGGCGGGATTCTGGCTCATGCTGGTGCTCCAGGTATTGATTTCGATAGGCACGGGCATCATTTCGCCCCTGGTCTGGAGTATGTACGCCGATGTGTCGGACTATGCCGAGCTGCGTTATGGGACGGCTTCTACGGGGCTCATCTTCAGTTCTTCTTCGATGGCCCAGAAATTCGGTTCGGCCTTCGGCGGCGCCGCCGTGATGTGGCTGCTGTCGGCCTTTGGTTACAACACTGCCGCCGAGGCTGTCCAGATGGAAAGTGCGCTGACCGGCCTGCGGATGCTGATGAGCTGGATTCCGGCCGCCGTTGCGCTGTTGTCCGTCGTCGTAGTGTCCTTCTATCCGCTGAATACGGTCAAAATGCGCGAGATTCAGGCAGGATTGGAGGCCAGACGCGCAGTCTCGCCCGATTTTTGATAGGACATCCGGGCATAAACCCGAACCTGTATGACAAGAACTGAAATCTTCCGTCAAGAGATTCTTGACACCCTGCAGAACAATATTCTTCATTTCTGGATTGCCCGCATGCAAGACCCCCGCGGCGGATTCTACGGCCGGATGACCGGCGAAGGTGAAATCCAGCGGGATGCCGACCGCGGCGTCGTGCTCAACGCCAGGCTGCTGTGGACCTTCTCGGCCGCCTATCGCCATCTGGGCGACAAACAGTGCCTGATTGCGGCGATGGACGTCCAGGATTGGTTCCTGCGCCATTTTGTCGATCACAAATTCGGCGGCGTGTATTGGTCCGTCCAGGCCGACGGCAGCCGTAAGGATGCCAAGAAGCAGCTGTATGCCCAGGCTTTCGCCATTTACGCATTCAGCGAGTATTATGCGGCCACCGGGGATGACCAGGCCCTCAAGGAGGCTGTCAACCTGTACCATGTCGTGGAGAAATTCTTTGCGGATGCCGGCTACGGCGGCTATATCGAGGCCCTGGACCGGGATTTCTCCCCGTTGGACGACATGTCCCTCAGTGCGCATGACCGTAACGCGGACAAGACGATGAACTCCCATCTGCACCTGTTGGAGGCTTATGCCAACTTGTACAAGGTATGGCCGGACGCCCAGCTGGGGCAGAAGACGGCCGATCTGCTGACCCTGCTGACCGACCGCATCATGGACCGGGAGACCGGCCATCTGCAGCTGTATTTCACCCGTGACTGGGGCGTGATTCCCGCCGGATGCTCCTATGGGCATGACATCGAGACTTCCTGGCTGATGCTGGAGGCCGCCGCGAGCCTGCGGGATATCGATATCATGAACCGGATCCGGCCCATCGCCCGCCGCATCGGCGAAGCGGGCCTGGAAGGTTTGCAGCCGGACGGAAGCCTGATTTATGAGAAGCACGAAGACGGCAGCCTGGATGATTCCCGGCAGTGGTGGGTGCAGGCCGAGACGGTGGTCGGCAACCTCTGGCTGTGGAAATACCATGGCCTTGAGACCAGTGCCGATACGGCCCTGCATACCTGGGGCTATATCCAGCAGCACCTGCTCCATCCTGAAGGCGAATGGTGGTGGGCCTGCGATGCCGAAGGCCAGCCCGACACGGCAGGCGACCGCGCCGGCTTCTGGAAATGCCCGTATCACAATACCCGCATGTGCCTCCAGGTCCTGGAGGTCATCTGAGTCCAGGCGGTAAATTTCCTGCTTAAGCGAAGAATCCGACCCGATTCTTCGCTTTTTTCATAAAAATTCGTACCTTTACAAGTCTGAAAACAACAATTATATCGATGACAGAATTCAAATATGCTCCGATGTTCCAGCTGGGACCGGACACGACCGAGTACTACAAGATTCCCGGTTCTGAAAAATTGGTAAAAACAACCAAACTGGGCGGCCACTGCGGCTGCGGTGGAAAAACCATCCTGGAGGTGTCTCCGGAAGCCCTTACGCTGGTGGCCCAGCAGTCCTTCCACGACTGTCAGTTCATGCTGCGCCGCGCCCACAATGAGCAGGTAGCGGCCATCCTCAGCGACCCTGAGGCCTCTGACAACGACAAATACGTGGCCCTGCAGTTCCTGCGCAATGCCGAAACGTCCGTCAAGGGTATCCTGCCCTTCTGCCAGGACACCGGCACGGCCATCATCCACGGAGAGAAGGGTCAGCAGGTATGGACTGATTTTGAGGACGAGGAAGCCCTGAGCCGCGGTGTATTCAATACCTATACCCAGGAAAACCTGCGCTATAGCCAGAATGCCCCGCTGGATATGTACAATGAAGTCAACACCAAGTGCAACCTCCCGGCCCAGATTGACATCGAGGCGGTCCGTGGTGACGAGTATCGCTTTGTCATGGTGGCCAAGGGCGGCGGCAGCGCCAACAAGACCTATTTCTACCCGATGACCAAGGCCACCATCCAGAACGAGGGTACCCTGATTCCCTTCCTGGTGGAGAAGATGCGTTCCCTGGGTACGGCAGCCTGCCCGCCTTACCACATCGCTTTCGTCATCGGCGGCACTTCCGCCGAAAAGAACCTGCTGACCGTCAAACTCGCCAGCATCAAGTTCTATGACAGCCTCCCGACGACCGGCGATGAGACCGGCCGGGCTTTCCGGGATATCGACCTGGAGGAGAAGCTCCTGAAGGAGGCCCAGAAGATCGGTCTGGGCGCCCAGTTCGGCGGCAAGTATATGGCCCATGACATCCGCGTGATCCGTCTGCCCCGCCACGGCGCCAGCTGCCCCATCGGCATGGGCGTGAGCTGCAGTGCCGACCGCAACATCAAATCCAAGATCAACGCCGACGGCGTGTGGATTGAGAAGATGGACAGCAACCCTTCCGAGCTGATTCCCGAGGAGTATCGCCGTCCCGGCGAGGGCCCCAAGGGCATCGTGATCGACCTGGACAAGGGCATCGACGCAGTACGCGCCGAGCTGACCAAATATGCCGTAGGCACCCGCGTGAACCTGACCGGCACCATCATTGTGGCCCGCGACATCGCCCACGCCAAGCTCAAAGCCCGCCTGGATGCAGGAGAAGAGATGCCGGCCTATTTCAAGGACCATCCGATCCTGTACGCCGGTCCCGCCAAGACCCCGGAGGGTTATCCTTGCGGTTCCATGGGCCCGACTACGGCCAACCGTATGGACCCCTATGTGGATGAATTCCAGGACCATGGCGCCTCCCTGGTGATGATTGCCAAGGGCAACCGTTCCAAGGCCGTGACGGACGCCTGTCAGAAACATGGCGGTTTCTATCTCGGCACCATCGGCGGCGTGGCGGCTGTCCTGTCACAGAGTAGCATCCGCAGCATCGAGTGCGTGGAATATCCGGAACTGGGTATGGAGGCCATCTGGAAAATCCGTGTGGAAGACTTCCCGGCCTTTATCCTGGTGGACGACAAGGGGAACGATTTCTTCAAGAAATTGGGGCTGTAATCCGCTGCGCTGAATAAAAATCAGCTTGAAGCGGGGGAATCCCAAAAATAATTGCTACCTTTGCAGACCCGCTTGTCGCGGGCGGTAGGGTTCCGTAGCTCAGCTGGATAGAGCAACAGCCTTCTAAGCTGTGGGTCTTGGGTTCGAATCCCAACGGAATCACAAACAGAGCGAAAGCCAGAATGCAGAACCGGAACCAAGCTTGCTTGCGATCCGGTTCTGCATTCTGGCTTTCAAGCGGCCCCCGGCAGGGGGCTGGTGATGTGGCAGGCCGCAGGCCTGGCAAATCACGGCTCTGTTTGCTGAGGCGGGGCAGGGGGCCGGTGATGTGGCAGGCCGCAGGCCTGGCAAATCACAGATCTGTTTGCTGAGGTGGGGCAGGGGCCGGTGATGGCTCCTACCCCTTGCGCGGCATCACAACGCGGCGGACATTGCAGCCGGCGTAGTTGCCCAGGACGATGATGGGATAGTACCACAGGATGGCGGAATCCCAGTGCCAGGCCGCCACCAGATAGACGACGTCGGCGATGGAATGGTAGAAACCACAGAGGATAAAGAGCGGCACGCCGAACAACACCGGCACGAGGGACTTGGATTCACGGTACAGCCAGACCGAGAGGTCGATGATCAGCCCGCATCCCACGGCCCGCAGGAAAGCGCGCCACGGCCCCTGGACCAGCCGTCCTTCCACCACGCTCCGGGCCCGCTCCATCGGCTCGCCGCCCAGCGACAGGACCAGCAGCCCGATCAGAACACATCCCAGCACATTGAACAGCCAGATGCGCACCAGCGCCGGGATATCCGTCATTACGCCGGCCCGGCCTGTGTACAGGGGCGTGCCGGAAAGGACGACGCCCACCAGTCCGAAAGCGAAAATCACGGCCCCCGGAATGCCGCCCAGGGCCAGGTAGCCATACGCGCCGAGCCCAATCAGGATGCCGGCCAACAAGGATTCTCTGTTCATCTTAATCGGTATCTATAGTTTGCAGTGGCAAGAGGAATTCGGCCAGTACTTAACTGACAAAGATAGATAAATTCCTATATTAATCCAAACCGGTGCCCGGATAGAATGGATTCTTATCCCGGCCGGCCCGGACAAAAGCGGCAGGGCGTTTTGATTATCCCGGGAAATCCCGTATTTTTGCCAATGTAACCGATTGATGCAGAAAATGAAACCTATCCTTCGCCTTCTCCTGCCGCTGGGCCTGTCGCTCCTGGGCTGCGCCCGCGGCGGCTTTACCCCTTCGGAGCGCCGCATAATCGAGCAAAGCGATTCCGTCATGTATGTGACGACCGTCGGGCATCCCTCCGACTCCCTGCTGCTGCGGACGCCATCGACCGACCTTCCGCCGCAGGCGCTGCGGAGCCCCTTGCTGCAGACCCTGGTGGCCAAGATGAACCGGACCGTCCTCGATCCCCGGCAGGACGGGGTCGGCCTCGCCGCCCCGCAGGTCGGCATCAACCGGCGGGTGATCGTGCTCTGGCGGGAAGACAAGCCCGGCCAGCCCTACGAGACCTATGTCAACGTGCATCTGGAAGAGCGGCTGGGGAATATCGTCACAGGCCCGGAAGGCTGTCTTTCCGTGCCGCCCTATCGCGGGATGGTTCCCCGCAGCGAATGCGTAATCGTCTCTTATCTGGATGCTTACACCCTGAAGCCGCATCGGGATACCGTGCGGGGTTATGCCGCCATCATCTTCCAGCATGAATGCGACCACCTGGACGGCATCCTGTACATCGACCGTGCCGACACGGTCTTTCTTGATACAGACTGGGCGGCGCAGCGAAAGGAATTCGACTACAGCCGCCCGGAATGGATGGAGTAAGGATTATTTCTTGAAATAGCGCTGCAGCAGGCCGTAGAAACCGGCTCCGTGGCGGGCTTCGTCCTTGGCCATTTCGTGCACGGTGTCATGGACGGCGTCATACCCGAGCTGCTTGGCGCGGGTGGCGATGGCCAGTTTCCCTTCGCAGGCGCCCGCCTCGGCCTGGTAGCGTTTCTCCAGGTTCGTCTTGGTGTCCCAGACGCATTCGCCCAGCAGTTCGGCGAACTTGGCGGCATGCTCGGCCTCCTCGAAGGCGTAGCGTTTGAAGGCTTCGGCGATCTCCGGATATCCTTCGCGCTCGGCCTGGGGCGACATGGCCAGGTACATGCCCACTTCGCTGCATTCGGCGTTGAAGTTGTCGTGCAGGCCCTGGACGATCTCCGGGTCTTCTACCTTGCCGTCACCCAGGTGATGCTCGCAGGCCCACTGCGGGTTCTCGCTTTCTTCTTTGATTTCCACGAACTTGGTTCCGGGAACTTTGCACTGCGGGCAGCGCTCCGGCGGGTTCTCGCCTTCATAGACATAGCCGCAGACCAGACATCTGAATTTCTTTTTCATAAGGATTCCTTTTTATTGTTTACAATTTTTTACGAAGATAAGGAAATTTCCGCAAAACGCAAATCATTTCGCCCAGGAGGGCGAATGTGGGGTCAAAAGGGACATCATGCGTCGCGGAAGGTGCGCAGCCTTTCCTTGAGGTCCCGGATATCCAGCAGCAGGGTCCGCAGGGTGCCTTCGGCCAGGACACTGTAGGGGTCGGTGCTTTCCGGCAGGCGATGGACTTCTTCGGTCATGCAGTCCTTTTCCATCAGGCCGGAGTCGTGGTATTTCTTCAGTTCTTCCATCGTTTCGAGGTCTTTCTCGAAGGCGGACAGGTCTTCGTTCAGGGCGTCCACGACGCCGCAGGTACGTTCGTAGGCCTGGGACATGGTCCGGACCCGTTCGGCCGGATCGGCTTTTTCGTCGGCCCGGAAGGTTTCCCAGTTTTCCAGGTTGTCCAGGTCGGCGTCGTAGTCATATTGCCCGTCCAGCGCCCGGGGGCCGGCCGTCCAGCGGGTCAGCCTGTCCACGAGGGTGGAGCCCAGGCCCATGAAGGCGACGCCCAGCAGCAGGCCGCTGAAGATGTCTTCGCGTTCGATCAGGCATCCGATGGCCAGGTACAGGACGATGTACATGATGAAATTCCAGACATTCGTCCGGTCCAGGACGGGGTTGAGGAGGTGGGCGTAGATTTCCCACACCAGGATCAGACCGGCGTTGAAGCTGCCGGCTATCATGAACATCTGCCGGTTTCCCAGAAAATATGCTACGACGGCGAAGGTCGAAGCGCACACCATCAACGCTGTAAGGATACTATCGTATTTGTTGTTTTCCATTCTTATCTTCATTTAGTCATTCCGAAAAATAAGCTACCTCATTTCAACAACCTTCGCTTCGCTCATCCCTCCCAAACAGATGATACGGGGGAATAGGATTCCCCCGAACCCCCTGCGGCCTTTACTCCCTCCACGACTTGCCTCGTTG
>JAFUWX010000094.1 GCA_017471025.1 Bacteroidales bacterium | reverse complement strand
TCCGGAAATACATCCGGTACTACAATAATGATAGAATCAAACTGAGGCTAAAAGGAAAGAGCCCGGTACAATACCGAGCTCTGTTCCAATCTAAAGCCTCGTAGATAATGTTAAACCGTCCAACTTTTGGGGGTCACATCATCCAACGCCACTCCGGGGTAATTGGTAAACAAAAAAGAGACAGTCTCTTGCGAAACTGTCTCTTTGTGCGGTTGGTGAGACTCGAACTCACACGGGCCAACGCCCACTACCCCCTCAAAGTAGCGTGTCTACCATTTCACCACAACCGCAGGAAAGTAGATTTGAGGTCTCCCTCGTTTACTTTGGGATTGCAAAGATACGGGTAATTCTCGAAACTCCAAAAATTTTGTAGTTTTTTTCGTGGTCCGGCGGATTCTTCGTATTTTTGGGAACAGCGGCCTTATGCCGCCCCGATCATCCTATGAGACACCTCGTTTCCCTTCTGGCGGCCGGATTGCTCTGTCTTTCCGCCTCCGCCCAAATCCGCCTCTCCGTCCATGAGACCGCCCAGGACCAGCCGGTCATTCCCCGTGAGATTTACGGCCAGTTCTCCGAGCACCTTGGCCGTTGTATCTATGAGGGTATCTGGGTCGGTCCGGACTCGGACATCCCGAATGTGAACGGTTACCGGACCGATGTCCTGGAGGCACTGAAGGCCCTGAAAGTCCCGGTCCTGCGCTGGCCGGGCGGCTGCTTCGCCGACGAATACCACTGGCGGGACGGCATCGGGCCGCGGTCGGAGCGTCCGAAGATTCTCAATTCCAACTGGGGCGGGACACTGGAAGACAATTCCTTCGGCACCCATGAATTCCTGAACCTGTGCGAGTTGCTGGGGGCCGAGCCGTATATTTCCGGCAACGTCGGCTCCGGGACGGTGGAGGAACTGGCAAAGTGGGTCGAGTACATGACGGCCGACAAGGGATCGATGGCGGAACTCCGTGCGGCCAATGGCCGGAAGGAGCCCTGGAAGGTCAAGTACCTGGGCATCGGCAACGAGACCTGGGGCTGCGGCGGGGATATGACGGCGGACTACTACTCCGATGTCTACAAGCGCTATGCGCTCTACGCCCGCAACTTCAGCGGCAATCAGCTTTACAAAGTGGCCTGCGGGGCCAATGCCAATGACTACAACTGGACCAAGGTCCTGATGCAGAACGCCCGGGACAAGATGGACGGGTTGTCCCTGCATTTCTATTCGGTCATTGACTGGAACCGCAAGGGCTCGGCGACGGATTTTACCGCGAATGAGTATTATGACGTGTTGGGCAAGACGATGGAAGTGGATGAGCTGCTGCGGAACCATATCTCCATCATGGATACCTATGACCCGCGGGGCCGGATCGCCCTGTTGCTGGACGAATGGGGAACCTGGTTCGAAGTGGAGCCGGGGACGAATCCGGGCCATCTGTTCCAGCAGAACACGATGCGCGACGCGATGGTGGCGGCGCTGAACCTGAACCTGTTCAACCGCTATGTCCGCCGGCTGAAGATGGCGAACATCGCCCAGATCGTCAATGTGCTGCAGTCCATGGTCCTGACCGACGGACCCCGGATGGTCCTGACCCCGACCTACCATGTCTTCCGGATGTTCAATGTCCATCAGGGGGCGACGCTGGTACCGGTGGATTTCCAGGCGGGTGTGTTGCGGGCCGATTCCGGCCGGACCTGTCCGGACTTCAGCGCTTCGGCCTCCCGGGACGCTGAAGGGGTGCTGCACCTGACCCTGGCGAATCCGTCCCTGGAAAAGGAAGCCACGGTGAAGGTCTCTTTCGACAATTTGAAGCCGCGTACGGTTTCCGGAGAGATTCTGAAAGCTGCCAAGATCCAGGCTTACAATGAGTTCGGTAAAGAGCCCGCCGTGGCACCCGTCGCATACAAAGACGCGAAGGTCGCTGCGGACGGCCTGACGCTCAAGCTGCCGGCCGCCTCGGTGGTCGTCCTTGAAGTACGCTGATCAAATCCCTCCCAGGTAGCCCAGGCTGCCGGCCAGCAGGAGCATCAGCAGGCCGAAGATCAGAACCAGGCAGCCGCACCCGCAGCCGATCTTTGCGCCGGTCTTCGCCCCGCGGAGGGCGCCGTCCGCCTCTTCACCCCTGCGGGAGAAGATCAGTCCCAGCACGGCTCCGATAAGCGCCAGTATGAGAATCATTTTCAGCATGTGACGAAGATACGGATTTCCCCGGGAAATCCAAAGGAATCAGACCAGGAGCAGCCCGATGCGGAAGGCGATGAAGGCGCAGATCCAAGCCACGGCCATGGTATAGGCGATGCAGGCGAAGGCCCAGCCCCAGCTGCCCGTCTCGTTCTTGATGGCGACGAAGGTCGCGATGCACGGGAAGTACAGCAGGACGAAGATCATGAAGGCAAGGGCGGCCGGCCATTGGATGGCGCCTTTCAAGGCATTCTGTAAGGCCGTGTCTTCAGAGAGGTCTTCCCCCTCGGAGATTTTCGCCCCTTGCGAGTACATGACGCCCAGGGTGCTGACGACCAGTTCCTTGGCACATACGCCGGTCAACAGGCTGACATCCATTTTCCAGGTGAATCCCAACGGGTTCAGCGCCGGGGCGACGGCCTGTCCGAGACGGCCGATATAGGAGTCTGCCTGCTGCTGCTCGTACAGCGCGTCGATCTGGCGGGCGGCGGCGTCCCGGTCGGCCAGGAGGACGGAATCCGCCGGGCTCGTGCCTGCCTGCTCGTTCAGCTGGGCATAACGCGCCTGGGCCTCGGTCAGTTTCGGGCTGCGCGGGAAATACCCCAGGAACCAGATGGCGACCGAGCAGATGAGGATGGTTGTCGCCATTTTCTGCAGGTACTGGCGGCCCTTTTCCCAGGTATGGCGCCAGATGGCCTTGCCGGTCGGAACGCGGTAAGGCGGAAGTTCCATGACGAACGGCAGGTCGTCATCCTTGACGAACTTGCTGAATATCAAAGCGGAAATGATGGCCAGCACGATGCCCAGCAGGTAGATGCCCAGCAGGGCCAGTGCGGCGTGCTTCGGGAAGAAGGCCCCGGCCAGCAGCACGAAGATCGGCAGGCGGCCGGCGCAGGACATGAAGGGGATGATGGCGATGGTGACCAGCCGCGACTTCCGGCTCTCGATCGAGCGGGTGGCCATGATGGCGGGTACGTTGCAGCCGAATCCCATGACCATCGGGATGAAGCTTTTGCCATGCAGGCCGATGCGGTGCATCAGCTTGTCGACGATGAAGGCGGCGCGCGCCATGTATCCGGAGTCTTCCATCAGGGAGATGAAGAAGTACAGGATCAGGATGTTCGGCAGGAAGACCAGCACGCTGCCGACGCCGGCGATGATTCCGTCCACGACCAGGTCCTTGAGCCAGCCGTCTTTCATGAAAGCCGCCACGAAGCCCCCGAACTGTCCGACCAGCCAGTCGATCCATTCCATGGGGTAGTTGCCCAGGCTGAACGTCGCCTTGAACATGATGTACAGCAGCACGATGAAGATCGGGAAGGCCGCCCATTTGTTGGTGACCACGGCGTCGATCCGGTCGGTCAGGGTCCGCTTCGGCCGGTCGGTGACGTGTTCCCGGTAGGTCTCGGAAAGGGCGCCTTGGATGAAGGCGTATTTCGCATCCACGATGGCGGCCTCCGTCGTGGTGTGCAGCAGGTCCTCGATACGGGCCTGTTCTTCGGCGCGGGCCTGTGCGATTTCGGCGGCGTTGGGCAGGCCGGAGATGATGCGTTCAACGTCCGCATCATTCTCCAGATATTTGATGGTCAGGAACCGGGTCGAGTAATGGATGCGGATGTCGAGGTTCTGCCAGATCATCGGCCGGATGCGGTTGATGCTCTTCTCCAGTTCGGCCCCGTGGTTGATGTGGATGTGCCGGGCCAGGGAGGGGTCGCTCTGTTTGTAGACCTTGATGACGGTATCGAACAGTTCGGGAATGCCCCGTCCGTCGCGGCTGACCGTCGGACAGACCGGGATGCCGAGCAGCCATCCCAGCTGACGGGTGTCGATCTGGTCGCCTTTGGCTTCCAGTTCATCGTACATGTTCAGGGCCATGACAGTGCGCAGGTTCATGTCGATGACCTGGGTCGTCAGGTAGAGGTTGCGTTCGATGTTGGAGGCGTCGACCACGTTGATCACGACGTCGGGCATCTTCTCGACGAGGTTCCGGCGGACATAGAGTTCTTCAGGGGAATAGGCTGACAGGGAATATGTTCCGGGGAGGTCGACCAGGACGAAACGGTAGCCTCCATAGGAGAATTTGCCTTCCTTGGCATCGACGGTGACGCCGCTGTAGTTGCCGACATGCTCATGGCTGCCGGAAGCGATGTTGAACAGGGAGGTCTTTCCGCAGTTCGGATTGCCCACCAGGGCGACGCGGATCTCATGGCCCCTTTCATCGGCCAGTTCATGCATTTCCCGGGCGACAAGGGTTTCCTCATCGGACTCCAGCCGTTCCTGGGCATGTTCGACGGCGATGTGCTCCAGCGCTTCCGTCTCGCTGATCACCTCGATCATCCGGGCCTCTTCCCGGCGCAGGGAAAGCTTGTAGCCCAATATTTCATATTCGATGGGGTCTTTCAGGGGGGCGTTGAGGACGACTGTCACTTTCTTGCCTGCGATGAATCCCATTTCTATCAGACGCTTGCGAAAACTGCCGTGTCCGCCCACCTTGGCGATCACGGCCTTTTCACCCGTCTTCAGGTCAGCCAGTCTCATGTCAAGTTTAAATTTGCGCTGCAAATTTAGCTGAAATCCGGTGAGAAATCAATCGTCAATAGTTAGGATTCGGAAGGGAAGCCCTCCCATGTTATGGGGAGAAATTCCGAAAAAAAACGTATCTTTACCCAACCGTAAAAACGCGAAAAATGGATAACCAGAAAAAATACGCCATCGGCGTGGACATCGGCGGAAGCCATATCTGCTCGGCCGTCGTAGACCTTAAAACCGGAAAAATCCTCGGAGAACCTGTCAATACGCCCGTAGACCATACCTGCTCCGCGGAGCAGATCTTCTCGGCCTGGACGGAGAACCTCCGCCTGGCCATCGGCGAGGCGGGTGTCCCTGTGAATCAGATCGGCATGGCCTTCCCGGGCCCGTTCGATTATGACAAGGGCATTTCCTGGATGGAACACAAATTCGTGGATATCAAGGGACTGAATGTCGGAGAAATCTTGCAGGCCCGGATGCTGGAGCACCGCGGTCTGACCTTCAAGTTCGTCAATGACGCCGGCGCTTTCGCCTTGGGCGAGAGCCAGTTTGGAGCGGCCAAGGATGCCGACCGGGTCCTGGTGCTGACCCTGGGGACGGGCGTGGGCTCCGGCTTCATCGCAGACCACAAGATCGTCCGGGAAGGGCCGCAGGTTCCCGAAGGCGGCGAAGTCTGGAACCTCCCGTTCCAGGACGGTATCGTCGACGAGGCCTTCTCGACCCGTTGGGTGGTCAAGCGCTACAAGGAACTGACGGGCAAGGAAGTACAGGGAGCGAAGGACGTCGCCATCCGCTATGAGATCGACAACGATGCCCGGCAGCTGTTCACCGAGTTCGGTGCCCGTCTGGCCGAGTTCACGATCCCGTGGCTGGAGAAATTCGAGGCCCGTACGCTGATCCTGGGCGGCAACATCGCCCGCAGCCTCCCGCTCTTCCTGCAGCCGATGCAGCGCCGGTATGGCCAGAGCGGCATGGACGTATCCGTCAAGGCCTCCGTCCTGCTGGACAAGGCCGCGATGATGGGCGCCGCTTCGCTTTTCCTGTAAAAGGCTATTCGAAGTCGCCTACGTCGATCAGGTTGTTGAGCAGTGCATAGACCGTAAGGCCGGCGACCGTCTTGATGCCGGTCTTGCGGGTAATGTTCTTGCGGTGCGTGATGACCGTATAGATGGAAATATTGAACTGGTCTGCGATCTCCTTGTTGAGCATGCCTTTGGCAACGCAGACCAGGATTTCTTTTTCCCGGGCGGAGAGTTCCTCTCCTTCCGTTTTCCCGCTTTCCTGCCGGCCCTCGAGGGCGGCCCTCAGTTTGCGGATGATCGTGGTCGGCTCGTCGTACAGGCTGAAGGTCTCATCGTAGGCCTTGAGGGTCTCCTCGCCCTCCAACCCGGTTTGAAGCGCAACGGCTACTGCATCGGAATTGTCTGACAACCAGTTTCTTCCATTCGCCCTCTCCGCATAGCTGAACACGCAGGGATCGATGATGATGACATCGGCCTCGATGTTCCGCAGGCGGGTCTCGCTGCCGCGGCCGACGTCGGGCAGGATGCCGGCGACCTCAAACTCCCCGAGGTCGTTGAAAATGCTTTCCAATCCCTTGGCCACGACGATGGAAGGGACGATCAGCAGGACTTTCCGGGAACTAGTTTTCATGGTCTTCGAGCCGGTTGACCATCGGAACCAGGATGTCGTTTTCGATGGCGGTGTGTTTCTCCAGGTCCATCCCGAGCAGGTACAGCTTGAACAGGATTTCACTGACCTGGCGGTCGTCGCATTCCTGCGGCAGGTATTTCATGATGATGTTCTTCAGGTCCCCGAGTTTCTCCTCGACGTTGGTGTGGTTTTCCTCGTACTGGGTGATGGTGAAGCCTTTGTCCCCGACATGGTCCAGTACGCTCTGTACATAGGGGAAAACCACTTCCTCCTCGTAGCGGAAATGCTCCGAGAGTTCCTCTTTATAGGCGGAGAAGAAACGCCAGATGACCTTCTTGTACCGCTCGTCGCAGGGCTCCAGCATCCGGTCGAGCTGTCCGGCCAGCTCCTGCAGGGCGTTGTCCATGTAATCGGCATGGCTGCTGTGCAGGTAGGTGACGATATCCCGCAGGTCGGCGGTGCGCAGGGCATCGCTGGAGGGCATGTATCCGGCGAAGGTGTAGACCTTGCAGATCAGCAGGAAGGTCTGCGGGTTGATGCCTTTCTTGCGACACGCCTCTTCGACCGTTTCGTCTCCGAAGCCGAAACGGAGGCCTACCCGGGTCAGGACACCCAGCAGGTTCGGGTTGAGGTCCAGCAAGTCGGCGAGTTTCATGTTGCCGGCCAGCCGGATGGCGTCGCTTTCACTCCTGTGCTTTTTCATGGGAATCGGGTCTTTGTACATCTGCAAATGTAATGATTTATATCGGAAACGGGTCACCTTTCGCAAGGGAACCCGTTTTCAACAACAATTAAAAGGATAACTCACTAAACTTTTTAACTATATGGCCTTTGTTATTTTCCGATGGCAAAGGTACGGCAGGATGCCGGACGCCGCAATCCTAAGAAGTTGGTATTTTCTCCGCCGGCGGCTACCAACTTGTTTGCTGCTGCTGTCGGGATGCAGGTTATTAAAACGTTATATCCCCATAAATTGGTATTGTCATGCGACGGACCCCTCTGTATTTTTGCGCTGCAAATGTTACGGATGTTCAAAAAGATGAAAAAACTGATTTTGTTTCTTTTTGCGACGATGGTCCTGTCTCTCAGCACCTACGCCCAGTCCCGCCTGACGGTGGGAGGGTACGGTGAGGTGGCCCTGACACGGAATTTCTACAGCGACAATGTATATCGGTATTCGAGCGCGTCTGCGCATGCGGGCGAGAGCCATGGGCGTTTCGATATTCCCCACGCCGTCATCTACCTGGGCTACGATTTCGGAAAAGGCTGGACCATGCAGTCCGAGATCGAGTTCGAGCATACCGGTACGGGCGTAGCGACCGAGCGGGAGTTCGAGGAAGCCGGCGAATGGGAGAAGGAAGTGGAGAAAGGCGGCGAGGTGGAATTGGAGCAGTTCTGGATCCAGAAAGCTTTCCTGCCGCAACTGAACGTCCGCATGGGCCATATCGTGGTCCCGGTCGGCGGTTTGAACAATGCCCATGAGCCGCTGAATTTCTTTACGGTATACCGGCCGGAAGGGGAAAGCACCATCCTGCCGTCGACGTGGCATGACACGGGAATCAGCATCTGGGGCCAGGCCGGAGCGTGGCGTTACGAGGCCCAGTTCCTGGCGGGGCTGGATGCCCTGATGTTCACCCGGGACAACTGGATCAAGAACGGACCCAAGTCGGCCTTTGAATACAAGGTCGCCAACCAGTACGGTGCTGCCCTGCGGATCGACAATACCTCGGTGCGGAACCTGCGGCTGAGCCTGAGCGGCTATGCCGGCAACTCCATGCGGAACACCTATCCCAACGATGCCCTCTCGGAGCGCTATGACGTGAAAGGAACGGTCCTGGTCGGTGCGTTCGACTTTGCGTACACCGGCAAGCGACTGGTCGTGCGGGGCAATGCCGACTATGGCTCCCTGTCCGATGCGGCGGTCATCAGCCGGTACAAGGCCGGGAAAGCGGCCGGCGATTCTCCCTACAGCAGTACGCCGGTCGGCGGTGCCGCATACGCTGCCGGCATCGAGGCGGGCTATGACATCCTGCCCTGGCTGCAGCCCCGCGATAAGGAACAGAAACTCTTTGTCTTCGGTCGGTACGAAGCCTACGATTCCTATGTCCCTTCCGAGGGGCAGGCGGACTTCTCCTATACGGCCAAGCAGCGTATCGCCTTTGGACTGAACTGGTCCCCGGTGCCCCAGATTGCCGTGAAGGCCGAGTGGTCGCACCGCTTCCTGTCCAGCCAGTACAACAACGAACCCTCCGTCAGCATCGGCGTGGCGTACATGGGTTTTTTCAAGCGATAGAACAAAACAACTGAAATATGAAAATCATTCTCAAAACACTGGTTTTCGCCGCCCTGGCGGCCCTGACCCTTTCCGCCTGTGACAAGACCAAGACGGATGATGAACTGACTTCCGAAGAAAAGGCCCTGAAGGCCGCGGTCGGGCAGTATGTCCCGAACGTGATCTACAAGACGTACGGCAACCTCGCCGATGAGTCCGAGGCGCTCTACAAGCAGCTGTCCGCCATGAAGGAGGCCGGTGCGGACAAGTTGACCCAGGCCCAGATCGATGCGGTGTGCACGACGTTCAAGAATGCCCGTTCCTATTGGGAGAAGAGCGAGGCTTTCCTCTTCGGTGCGGCCTCCCAGTTCAAGATCGACCCGCACATCGACTCCTGGCCGCTGGACAAGACGGCCCTGGCCAACAACCTGAGCAATGCCAAGGTGATTGCCTCCCTGGATGCGGACGGCGGTGCCGCGATCGGACAGGTGGGTGAGTCCGCCCTGGGTTTCCACGGGATCGAATTCATCCTTTTCCGTGACGGCAAGAACCGGAGTGTCGCCGACTTCAAGGGAGTGGAGCAGGACGAGGCTTTCAAGGGAATGAACGTCACCGGCCAGACCGAACTCATCTTCGCCACCGCCGTGGCTGAAGACCTGATGGGCTATTGCTTTGAACTCCAGGTTTCCTGGAATCCGGACGCCCCGGCCGCCCGCCGCACCCTCGTCGAGGATGAACTGGAACTGAACACGACCCTGGACAACGGTCTTTCCTTCGGAGAGAACATGCTGAGCGCTTCTGAAGCCGGCAGTACCTTCCGCTCCTGGCAGGCGGCGGTCTCCACCATCCTGGTGGCGGGCTGCTCCAACATCGCCGGTGAGGTCGCCGATACCAAGATCGGTTCGGCCTACTACCACAAGACCCAGGAGGATGCCGACTACATCGAGTCCCCGTATTCCAAGCGTTCCTACATCGACTTCCGGGACAACATCTACAGCATCCAGTATACCCTGTACGGGGCCTTGGATGCGACGGCTCCGCACAGCGCTTCCATCCTGTCCATGCTCAAGGAGTACAATCCTTCCCGGGCGGCTTCCCTGGAGGCTGCGCTGAAAGGGGCCATTGCGGCGCTGGACGCCTGCGTGAACAGCGGGGTCGCATTCGTGGACAATCCGACGGCGGCGGTCGCGGAGAAGGCCATGGAGGCCATCGGGGCATTGGATGACGAACTGAACGATGCATCCGACTATATTTTGACGCTTTAACCAAACAATATGAAAATCAGGAGATTAATTCTTTTGACGGGAGTGGTGGCCCTTGGGGTCACCGCTTGCCGTGAGAACGGGGCGGATACGCCGAAACCCCACGAGTCCGATGCGAAGTATGTCGGACAGGCCGTTGGAAACTTCGAGGCGGACGAGTGGTATGCGGGCGGTCAGCTGGGTACGACCCTGAACGTGACGGAAGGCTGCTACGAAGATCCGGCTCCGGCCGTCTCCGCGCAGGGGCTGGACGTCGCCTTCAACCACGGCGAGATGTTTTTCGAGCGGAATGTGACCTTGAATACGGCTCCGTTCAAGGGCCTGGGCCCGGCTTCGGTCCGCAAGTCCTGCCTGGACTGCCACCCGAACTACGGCCACGGCGAATGGCAGCCGGCCTATATCGCGAATGATTCCCGTGCCAGCGGCAACGGTTACCTGCTGGTCGTCTACCATCCGGTGGCTCCGGGCAGCAACGACGGTCCGTATATCGCCGAGGTGACGGGCATGCCGCAGACCATGGCGGCCGCTCCGTTCCTGCCTCCGATCGACGAAACCCAGATCTCCATCGCCTGGAACCCTGTCACGGCCATGGAAAGCGGCCTGCCGATGCAGTTCAAGGACGGTGAGAAATACGAACTGATCTATCCGGAAGTCAACATTCCGGCTTCCGCCTTCAATACCGATCCGGTCCCGACCAACCTGGCCTTCCGCCTGGAATCCACGATCGGCGTGATCGGTGCAGGCCTGCTGGATGCTGTGGATCAGGATGATATCCGGGAGCAATACCGCGAGGAAGCGAAATATGTGGAATTGAATCCGGCGTTCTGGGACAAGTCCGCCAACGATTTCGCGGCTTCCGCCTTCTACCACAACTGGCAGCCGGGGGTCTACGGCGC
>JAFUWX010000093.1 GCA_017471025.1 Bacteroidales bacterium | reverse complement strand
GCCGGCACCGGCATCAACAACATCGACACCACAGCCTGCGAGCGCAGGGGCATCCTGGTGCGCAACGTCGCCGGATATTCCACGGATTCCGTCGCCCAGAACGCCGTCATGCACCTGCTGAACCTGCTGGGAAACGCCTTCTACTATGACGATTATGTCAAATCAGGCACGTATTCGCAAGGGAAGCTGCATACCGACCCTTCGCATCCCTTCACGGAGGCGGCGGGAAAGACCCTGGGCATCGTCGGCATGGGGGCCATCGGGCAAAAAGTCGCGCGCATCGCCACGGCCCTGGGCATGCGGGTCATTTACTATTCGACCTCCGGCACAGGCCACTGCCAGGACTATCCCTGCGTCAGCCTGGACGAACTGCTGGAAGGCAGCGACGCCATCAGCATCCATGCCCCGCTGAACGCCCGCACGAAAGGACTTATCGGCGAGGCACAGCTACGGAAGATGAAACCGACGGCCGTCCTGGTCAACAACGGGCGCGGCGGCATCGCCATCGAAGCCGACCTGGCCAAGGCCATCGACGAAGGCTGGATCGCAGGAGTCGGGCTGGATGTCTATGAAACAGAGCCGCTTCCTGCGGACAGTCCCCTGCTGCACACCCGTCATCCCGAACGGATACACTTCACGCCGCACGTCGCCTGGGCGAGCCGGGAAGCCCGCGCACGGCTGGCGCACGAAATGGCGGAAAATATCAAGAAAGGCTGGTAAGGACTATCCCTTCAGGGCCGCTTCGTACATCCTTCGGATATCGCTGATGGACTGGGAGATATCGTAACGATCCACCGACTCGGCATACTTCTTTTCGAAGGCATGGCGCTCGGCGTCGTTTTCCAGCCACCAGTCGATCTTGTCGGCCAGCATTTTGGCATTCCGCACCGGGAACACGCTGCGGTCGTCCAGGGCGAACTGCGCCGTCGCGGTCAAAGGTCCGTCGGCCAGGATCGGCACGACACCTTCGCGGAGGATTTCCAGACAGGAAAGGCCTTCCACCTCCACCGTGGCGCAATGGATATACAGATCCGCCTCGCTGGCCAGCTGACGCAGTCCCTCCTTGTCCAGGAATTTGAACTCCGGGGCGATTTTCAGGACGCCGTCCCGCACCAGGCGGTCCGCCATCTTCCGATAATTGGAAGCCTGCGGCCCGCGCCCGGCAAACACCAGGCGGATCCGGTCGGCATACCGGCTGTAGCGCATGGCCTTGAGCAGCGTTTTCTGGTCTTTTTCCACAGAGAGACGTCCGACGCAAATCACCGTAAACACCTTACCGTCAGACTTCTTCGCCGGCAGCGGCGCTTCCTCTCCCCGGATGATGCCGTTGGAAATCAGATGCAGGCGGGCCTTGAAATGGCTGCGGCCCAGCCGGTCGGACACATTCTTGGTCGGGCATTGCAGGTCGCGGCACCAGTCGAAGACGGAAGCCTGCCAGAACCACAGGATGCAGTTGTTGAGAAAACGCCAGCGGCCCATGTGGATGGCGGACAGGAGGTTCTCCGGGTGCAGGTGGTGGGTGCCGACGCAGGGCACGCCCATCTTCCGGGCCATCCGCACCGTCCGGCGCTGGAGGTTGAACGGTTCTTCGATATGGACGACATCCGCCCAGGACAGGGCTTCGCGGATGATCTTGGGGTCACGTGTGGAGAAGCAATAGCCATTGGCGGTGATGAGATAATCCACCACGGGGTAATGCTTGTCCCGCAGCAGATATTCCGGCTGGGGGCCGCCGGGCTCATGGTTCGGTCCGGAAAGGACACGCACCTCCTCCCCCGCTTCTTTCAACTTCAGTACGGTACGGCGCGCCGATGCGCTGAGGCCGTTTCCCGTGGCGTAGTAGTTATTGACGACAAAAAGAATCTTCATGCAGATTTTCAGTAAGTGAACTTAAACTCGTCCAGATACAGGACGCTCCCGTCAGCCCCGGTGAAATAGGAGCCGAAACGGCTGGAGGCCGTCGTGATGACCACATATTTCGGCGTCCGGTCGCTGCGGTATTCGATGGGAAGGGTGAAATGGACATAACCCTGGGTATCCCGGTCCAGGTACAGGTTCCCCCGACCGATGATGTGCGGGTCATGCTCCACGTCGATAAACTGTCCCGTATTCGTGCAGACGGTCTGCGGGCTGTCCCAGTCGGCCAGGAGCACTTCGATCTGGCCGCTGTCCCGTTTGCCCTTCAGATGCTCGTACGGGGCCTTGGCATGGTTGATGATGCCGGGAATATAATAGTAATATCCCTCCAGCGCCTTGGGCCGGGCGGTAAAGGGGACGCCCATGGCGAGCTCCGCCCCGCTGAAATCGACGATACGCACGAAATCCCCGGTGTACAGGGCGCCGGCGGCAAAGGCCCAGATGACATTCATGCTGCATACCTTGGCAGCCCGTTTGCCTTCTCCGTTGACGGCGACGATCTTATCCTCCGGCAGGGCCCCGTTCTTGCCCAGCAGGCTCAGGCCCTTGTTGGCCGTATCCCAGACCTGGTCCGCCGCGCCGGCGCCTTTCTCATAAGGGCACCACTGCGCCTTCTTCCGGGACCAATGGTCAAAATCCATATTATATAGCTGCGGCCCGGACTGCGCCAAAGCGGTAAATCCGGTAAACAAGGCCGCAAGATAGAGTATCATCCTTTTCATAGCGACTGCAAATATACGGATAATCTTTGAAACCTTTGTTTTATCCCGCCATTTCCTTGCTTATTTCATGCGATATCCGTATCTTCGCTATGTTATGGCAATGGAAATCGAAAAGAAATTCCTGGTCAAGGGCGACTTCAAGGCGGAAGCCTTCCGGGCCGTCCGCATCACCCAAGGCTACCTGAGCACGGCTCCGGAGCGGACGGTCCGCGTACGCATCCGGGGTGAAAAGGGCTTTCTCACCATCAAGGGCAAGACCAACGCTTCCGGCGCCGCCCGATTCGAATGGGAAAAGGAGATATCGGTGGCCGACGCGAAAGCCCTGCTGGAACTGGCCGAGCCCGGCATCATCGACAAGACCCGCTACCTGGTGAAGGACACCGACGGGACGCATACATGGGAGGTGGACGAATTCTACGGCGACAACGAGGGCCTTACGGTTGCGGAGATCGAGTTGGGCGACGAGCGGGAGCCCTTCGACAAGCCCGCCTGGCTGGGCGAAGAAGTGACGGGAGACCCGAAATACTTCAATTCCATGCTGATGAAGAACCCCTATAAGAACTGGAAATAATGGACTGGATTGCAACTATCAACTGGGAGCTGATTCTGCGCATTTTCATCGCCGGAATGCTCGGCACGACCATCGGACTGGAACGGATGGCCCGTGCCAAAGACGTGGGTATCAGGACCCACTTTGTCGTCGCACTGGGCAGCGCGCTGTTCATGGTTATCTCGCAATATGCCTTCGAGGGCAAATTCGACTCCGCCCGGGTGGCCGCCCAGGTCGTTTCCGGCATCGGTTTCCTGGGGGCCGGCGTCATCATTTTCCAGAAAAACGTCGTCCGCGGCATCACGACGGCAGCGACCATCTGGGTGACGGCGGCGATCGGTCTGGCAGCCGGCGCAGGCATGTACGCGATTGCCACGGCCGCCGCGCTGATGACGGTTATCTGCCTGGAAGCCATGCATTTCGTCTCTCGGAATCTCGGCGGCAAAACGCTGGACGTCAGCATCTCCCCGGCCGATCCCGAGCGCGTCCAGCAGCTGATGGCCATCCTCAGCCGGAACGGCCGCTCCATCGAATCCTTCACCATCTCCGACGGCCGCGCGGAAATGCTCGTCCACTATCACCAGAAGGACTACGAGAAGCTGCTGAAAGAAATCCTCGCCAACGCCGAAGGCCTCAAAGTCGAGATTTCATAGGGCCGGACAATCCATCTGAAAAGGGATAGCCAAATGATTTTGACTATCCCTTTTTTTACTTCATCAAATAAACTTTTGCCGTTTCATTGTTCATTCCCGGCATCGTCCATCCGATAGGGGCATTAATATACGTCGGATCGCATACCAAATATCGCTTCCCATCCACCGTGAAATAGTCTCCAGGGATATCTTCATGAAAATGAACTGCCGCAGCCAGATGTCCCGGATATGAGACAAATGCGACATCCAGCTTCATAATCTCACGGACAAGACTGCAAAACAGGATCGCCCGATCCTCGCAATC
>JAFUWX010000092.1 GCA_017471025.1 Bacteroidales bacterium | reverse complement strand
CGGCTTCGCAGACCAGGCGGAGCTTCGGGGCATGGTCCAGGAAGGTGTCATCGACGATGACCTTGTTGACGATGGCGACGTCCGCGTCGGCGGCGCGGAGCAGGGAATCTTCCCGGGAGGTGTCGTTATAGACGGTGAGCGTGCCCAGGGCTGCGATTTCAGCCAGGGAGGTATCGCCCATCGTACCGGCGTCGAGAAATACGATTTGCATAGGGGTGGGGAAAAAGGGGGATGGCCGTTTTGGGCAGCCATCCCCGGTGAAAAATTCGTTCTGTTATGCACCCAGGCGTTTCTCCAGGCGTTCGCGGATGGCTTTCAGGAAGCCCATCGAGGTCTGCGGCTGCGGGGTGACGCCCTCCATCAGACCGACGAGGTCCTTGGTGACGATGCCGGCGTTGAGGGTGTCGAAGCAGGCGGCTTCGAGCTGGTTGGCGTAATTGACCAGCTCCGGCAGGTTGTCCAGCTCGCCGCGCTTGCGGAAGGCGCCGCTCCACGCGAAGATGGTGGCCATCGGGTTGGTCGAGGTCTCCTGGCCCTGGAGGTACTTGTAATAGTGGCGGGTCACGGTGCCGTGGGCGGCCTCGTATTCATACTTCCCGTCCGGGCTGACCAGCACGGAGGTCATCATGGCCAGGGAACCAAAGGCGGTGGAGACCATGTCGCTCATCACGTCGCCGTCGTAGTTCTTGCAGGCCCAGATGAAGCCGCCTTCGGAACGGATCACGCGGGCGACCGCATCGTCGATCAGGGTATAGAAATACTCGATACCGGCGGCCTCGAAGGCCTCTTTGTATTCCTGGAAGACCTCTTCGAAGATGGCCTTGAAGCGACCGTCATATTTCTTGGAGATCGTGTCCTTCGTCGCGAACCAGATGGACTGCTTGACGTCCAGGGCGTATTTGAAGCAGGAGTGGGCGAAGGAACGGATGGATTTATCGGTGTTGTGCATGCCCTGGATGACGCCGGGGCCGCTGAACTTCTGAATGACGACTTCTTCCTTCTTGCCGCTTTCCCCTTCGAAGACGAGTTTGGCCGTGCCGGGCTCGTCCGTCTTGATTTCCACGCCTTTATACACGTCGCCATAGGCATGGCGGGCAATCGTGATGGGCTTCTTCCAGAATTTGACGGCCGGATGGATTGAGGGAATCGTGATCGGGCAGCGGAACACGGTGCCGTCCAGCATGGCGCGGATGGTGCCGTTCGGGCTCTTCCACATCTCGTGGAGGTTGTATTCGCTCATGCGCTGCACGTTCGGGGTAATCGTCGCGCACTTGACGGCCACGCCGTACTTCTGGGTGGCCAGGGCGGAGTCGATGGTCACCTGGTCTGCGGTATTGTCCCGGTTGACCAGCCCGAGGTCATAATATTCACTTTTCAGATCGACGAAAGGGAGGATCAGTTCGTCCTTGATCATCTTCCAGAGAATCCGGGTCATTTCGTCGCCGTCCATTTCGACGAGCGGGGTAGTCATTTTTATCTTTTCCATGGAATGCTATTATTTTCTGCGGTTTTTATAATAATTCATCAGGCAGCCGTCGGCGAGTATCTCGCGCTCTTCGGCCGTCAGGTTCGTAAAATACAGGTGCAGGGGGCTGATGCTGCCTTCCGTTGTAATCAATTGGGCATCAATTTCTTCCTTTCCGTCCAGCAAGGCCTTCCGGAGTCCGGGGACGAAGATGCAGTCGCCCGGTTTTCCGTTGAACTCGGCTTCGGGCGCCAGGGTGAAGGGGACAATGCCCCAGTTGATGCAGTTGCTGCGGTAGCGCTTCGTGGCGTATTCATAGCAGATGTTGGCATCGCCGCCGAGGACTTTCTGGCAAGAAGCGGCCTGCTCGCGGGCGGAACCGTCGCCGGGCTTGTTGGCGAAGACGCAGGAGCCGAAGGACGTATCCTTCGCGTCGGCGCCCGCAATTTTCAGGACCTTCTGCAGGTGCTCCGGGGTCGCGCCTTTGCGGCGGGCGAGGTCTTCGGCCTGGATCCGCTTGCTGATGCCGACATATTCGGGCACCCGGCGGGACAGGGCGAATTCGCTGAGCTTCAGCGGGTTGGAACGGTAGCTGGAGGTCTCGCCGGAAGGAATCAGTTCGTCCGTCGTCGTGACGGGATCCCGGATGACGGCGGCCAGCTCGACGAGCATATTCTCCTGCATCGGATACATCACAGGCCAATCCTTGATATTGGGACCGTAGCGCAGCTCTACGCTCGGGTCGGCATGACCGAAGCCATTATAGATGCGGCTGCGGTAAATCCGGTCGTCGAAGCGGTAGGGGGCATGTTCGTCCGTATAATCGATATCGGTGGCTGCGGTGATGACGCCGCCGTTTGCCGCCGTCGCGGCAAATGAACGGGCATCCATCAGGGCTACGAGGGAGATCTGTCCCTGGCCCGGCTTGGAGCCTTCCCGGTTGGGGAAGTTGCGGGTGGTGTGGCGGATGGACAGGCCGTTGTTGGCCGGTACGTCACCGGCACCGAAGCAAGGGCCGCAGAAGGCGGGTTTGATGACCACGCCGGCTTCGAGCAGTTCTTCGGCGATATGGCCGCGGGTGGTGGCCAGATAGACCGGGGTCGATTGCGGATAGGCGGACATCGTAAAGTAGTCATTCCCAATGGATTTGCCCTTGAGGATGGCAGCCGCCTCGCTGAGGTTGTCATAGGTACCGCCGGAGCAGCCGGCAATGATGCCCTGGTCGGCCACGACCTTGCCGTCGATGATCTTGCTGCGCAGGTTGACCTCGACCTTGTCGCCATAGCGCCGGCGGGCGTCTTCCTCTACGGCGGCGAGCACCTGGGCCGGATGGGCCTGGAGTTCATGAATCGTCACGGCATTGGAAGGGTGGAAGGGGAGGGCGATCATGGATTCCTGCGTGCCCAGGTCGATGCGGATCATGCCGTCGTACCAGGCGCAGTCTCCGGGCTGGAGCCGCTTGAAGGCCTCTGCACGCCCGTGCATGCGATAATACTCTTCAACCTTTTCGTCGGTCACCCAGATGGAGCTCAGGCAGGTCGTTTCGGTGGTCATTACGTCGATGCCGTTGCGGAAATCAATCGGCAGATTCGCTACGCCGGGGCCGGCAAATTCCAGGACCTTGTTCTTGACGAAACCGTTCTCAAAAACGGCTTTGACCAGGGATATGGCCACATCGTGGGGGCCGATGCCCTTGCGGGGCTTTCCTTCGAGCCAGACGAGGATGACCTCGGGCGCATTGATGTCCCAGGTGTTCCGGAGCAGCTGCTTGACCAGCTCACCGCCACCTTCGCCGACGCCCATGTTACCCAGCGAACCGTAGCGCGTGTGGCTGTCGGAACCGAGGATCATATTCCCGCAGCGGGTCAGGGCTTCGCGGGCATATTGATGAATAACCGCCTGATTGGCAGGCACATAGATGCCGCCGTATTTTTTTGCGGCGGAAAGGCCGAATACGTGGTCGTCTTCGTTGATCGTGCCGCCCACTGCGCACAGGGAATTGTGGCAGTTGGTCATGGCATAAGGAATCGGGAAGGATTCCAGTCCGCTGGCGCGGGCCGTCTGGATGATGCCGACATAGGTGATGTCGTGGGACACCATCGCATCGAAGCGGATGCGCATTTTCCGGCCTTTTCCGCCCGTTACGTCATGTGCGCGGAGGATTCCGTAGGCAATGGTGTTTTCGCGGGACTCATCCGGAGATGGCAATCCGGCGGGATCGGTGACGATGCGATTTCCGCCGAGAAGATAGACACCATGTGGAATCAGTTCTACCATAGTTCTTTGAATTAAATTAGTTATAAGTTTTAAAACAACGTGTTGGGCATCAGGCAGTCTGCGAAAATCGTCAGCGCGAGCATGTCCGCACTACCGCCGGGACTGAGCCCTTCACGGACGAACAGACTGTCCATTGCCGTCAGTTTGTTGAGGTTGTTCAAGCAATCGGCCGCCATTGTCTTCGCTTTTGCGGCGGCTGCGGGGCCTTTCCTGTACAGGATATTCGTATCGTCCAAATCTGCGATGATGCGCAGCAGGAGTTTCAGCAGGGCATCCTGTGTCCCTTTGATGCGTCTGTAATAAGGCAGCCATTCCTTGAACAGCTGCGGATAGCCTTCGCGGGCGTTCTGAAGGGCGCCCTTGACCTTGTATTGTTTGGCGGCCCGGGCGCCGTGGGAAGTTTTCGACGTCGGTACGGCCGAGGCGAGGCCGGCTATCCGGCCGCGCCAGGCTTTCTCCGTGACGGTTTCCCCCTCCCAATAGACCTGGGCGAAGGCCGTGGCTGCCACGCCGAGCGCGAAGATGGCGCCCCGGTGGGTATTGACCCCGCCGGTCGCGGCGAGCATCGCCTTTTCCGCCTTCATCCCCGTCTCGATCATGTCGGCCGCCACGTCGTCGTCCGGGTTGATGCTGGCAAAGGCATGGATATACGGGACGATGGCCGCGATGCTTTTTCGCATCAGGGCATAGTCCATGTCGTTGTGGGCGCCCCGGCTTTCCGGGCAGACGAGGCCGGGTTTACCGGGCAGGTCCAACTCGGCGAGCAGGGCTCTTTCCGCCAGGGCCCGCAGCAGCATCGGCATGGATTCCGGATGCGAGAGCGAATCGGCGGCAGTGAAATTCCCTTCGGCGATGTGCTGGCGGACCTGCGAGGCGCGGATGGCACGGCCGCCTTCTTCCAGCCGCGGCACGGCCACCACTTCGATGCCTTGCGGCGGCAATATCCTGGCCATCAAGTCGTTATACTGTGCCGTCAGGGCGTCGTCCGCTTCGGTGCCGACATATCGTACCGTCGCTCCGAGGGCGGGTGCCAGGTGGCGGGCAAAGAGGTCCAGGTCGAGCTCCATCTGCGCCGTGGCGGCATCGGAGGGCTCTTTGAGGAAGTAAGACGGGAAGGTGGCGGCGGAAATGGCGTAGGGGGTGCCGGGGAGGACCTCCACCTTCAATTCGTCGAGGAAGGCGCCGCAAAGTGCCTGATACCGTTCGCT
>JAFUWX010000091.1 GCA_017471025.1 Bacteroidales bacterium | reverse complement strand
CTGGAATCGAACTACTGGAGAAACAACGGTTCTTTTCTTTTTATGAAGGGCGCTGGGCCCATATCGCTGGTAAGATTCCCAATAGCGTTTTAATAACTCGTTGTTAATACCATACCTGCTGTGAATACTCCATGCACTATAGCCTTTCTCTAATAAATGCATGTAGTGCAGCAACTGCTCATAATTGTGTTTCATAACAAAACCCCGAAAGTTTTTTGTCTAACTTTCGGGGTTCATGTCAATTGGAATCATCCCCTATTATTTTTATTGAGAAAGACTACAGCCCGAAGCAGACGCCGAGGGTCCAGTAGCTGAAGGCGGCGCTGCCGTCGGCGAGAATGCGTGAGCTGGCGGGATAATACTTGAAATACAGACCGGCACCGTTATAGGAAAGGGTCGCGATGATCCCGTAGCTGAACAGGTTCATGCCCAGTTTTTCCTCTTTGATATCGGTCCGCTTGTAGTCCTGCCGGTAGCGGTAGCCATTATTGCCGGAAATATTCAGGTTGGCCTCTGCACCGGCGCCGAAGCTGAATCCATCGATATGGGCTTTCAGCAACAGCGGGAAGCTGAAGAAGAAATTCCCGAAATAACCCATTGTCTCAGAATAACTTCCGGCCAGGGACGGCATGTCCGCGAATTTGACGGCCTTCATCAGATGCGCGTCTCCACCCGTCTGGTAGAAGGCGTAGTCCTTGGAATGGAAATGGTTGAAGGCGATATCGGCGCCGAGCTTGATTTCAAAAGCCTCCACGGGGCGGATGTTCAAGTCGAGGATATTGAGGAAAAACTCTCCGTTGCCGAAGGTATTGGCCGTGAATTCCCCCTTGGAGACAAAGTGGAAGCCATATCCCGTGTGGGAGAACATGTTCAGGTGCACGACCTCGCTGGAGGAGGTATAAACCGACAGCGATTCGGGCTGCGCCAGGGCCAGGGTCATCGAAGCGGCCATGCCGGCAAGAAGTGTCAGGATTCTTTTCATCATTGAATAGGTTTTTACAAAGGTAAAAGAAAAAAAGCGCAAACGCAAACGGGTGTACACAAATTCGCCGCCCCCCGGATTTTGCGTATTCCCCGGGAATTATGTATATTTGCCTTGGATAACCTTTCATCGGCATCGAACTATGAGACACCTGTTTATCACCGCCCTCGCAGCCGGCCTGTTGACCCTGACCGCCTGCCACAAGACCGCGACCGTCCATGACCCCATCATGGTCGCCTCCCCCACTCCCACCACGCAAGTGACCAAAGTGTCCCTCGACGAGACGCAGAAGGGCTATGTCCAAGCCGGAAATGCCATGTCGCTGCGTTTCCTCCAGAAAATCTATGGCGGCAAGAACCTGGTCTGCTCCCCGCTCAGCCTCCAGTATGCCCTGACCATGACGGCCAACGGCGCCAGCGGCGAGACCCTGCAGGAAATCATCGACTTCCTGGGCTACGGACAGGACGGCATCGACGCCCTCAATGCTTATAGCAAAATCCTGCTGGAACAGCTTCCGGCCGTGGACCTGAAGGTGTCGCTCAAAGTCACGGACGCCCTGCTTGTCAACAACCGTTACCCCTTGCAAAAGGACTTCCGTAAAACGGTGACAGACAGTTACTACGCGGCTGTGAGCAACATGGATTTCTCCGATCCGGCCCAGGTGGCCGCCCGCATCAACGACTGGACCCGCCGCAGTACCAACGGATTCATCGACAAGGTGATGGACAGCCGGGAAATATCCCCGGACGCCGCCGCTTTCCTGATGAACGCCCTGTATTTCAAGGCCCATTGGGCCGGGAGCCAATATCATCCCATGTTCAAGGAATACGGGACCCATGACGCAAAATTCACCCGCACCGGCGGCAGCAGCACCACCGTACGCATGATGCAGAATACCAGCCGCTACAGATACGCCATCATGGACGGCTTCCGGGTCGTGGCCATTCCTTATGAGAATTATAAATATTTCATGTATATCCTCCTCCCGGACAAGAATGACCTCGAAGGCATGCTCGGCAAGCTGCAGGAGACATCCTGGCATGAAATCATATCCAGTTTCAAGCAAGATGCGGATGTCCATCTGAAACTGCCCAAGTTCGATATCGAGAACAAGTTCGACCTGCGGGGAACCCTGAACAGCCTGGGCGTGCAGCGCGCGTTCGACAAAGGAAACGCCGAGTTCGACCGGATGATCGCCCAGCCGTATCCGGTCTGGATTGAAAAAGTCATCCAGAAGGCCCGGATTTCGGTGGCGGAATGGGGCACGGAAGCGGCGGCCGTCACGGTCGTGGAGATGGACCTCGCTATGGATCCAGGGCCCGGCGAGGAGCCCAAGAAAATCAATTTCTTCGCTGACCATCCCTTTGTTTTCGCCATCGGAGAACATACCTCGGAGACAATCCTGTTCGAGGGTGTTTTCGCGGGAGAATAAGAAACGTATCGCCCGGGCCGTCCGGGCGGCATAAAACTGACGTGTATGGAGCAAAAACGAGTTGTCTGGCTGGACTGGCTGCGGGTGATTGCCTGCCTGCTGGTCATGTTGACCCACAGTACGGAACCTTTTTACCTGGGCGGTGAGGGCTCGCGGATTCTGACGCAGTCCGACGCGGTCTGGGTCGCCGTCATGGATGTGTTTTCCCGCGCGGCTGTCGCCCTGTTCGCCATCGCCTCCAGCTACCTGCTGTTTCCCCTGCATGATTCGACCGGCGTATTTTTCAAGAAACGGCTCACGCGGATCCTGGGGCCTTTCCTGATTTGGACCGTCGTCTATGCGCTGGTCTGGGGCGAGCCCGTCCAGAATTTCAAGGACCTGCTGTGGAATTTCAACTATGCCGCCGGGCACCTGTGGTTCGTCTATATGCTCCTGGGCATTTATCTCGTCATGCCGATGCTCTCGCCCTGGGCCGAAAAGGTAGGCAAACGCGAATTGCAGCTCTACCTGGGTCTGTGGCTGTTCACGACGCTGATTCCCTTCTTCCGGGCCTGGCTGGGCGGCAGCGCACCGGTCATTTACGGCCCCTCCGGAATTCCCAACCCGGCCAAATATCCCCTGTGGGGCGAGGCCAGTTGGAATACCTACGGCCTGTTCTATTATATCAGCGGCTTCCTGGGCTACCTGCTGCTGGGGCTCTATTTCCGGAAATTCGTCGGGGAACTGTCCTGGAAAAAGACGCTCGCCATCGCCCTGCCCACCTTCCTGGCCGGTTTCTGTATCGGCGTATTCGGCTTCCTGCGTCGGGTCGGGGCCGATGCCGGCGGCGTATTCCCGATTGAAGGTCCCGTGGGCCTGGCCGCGCTCTGGGAGACCCCGTGGCTGAACGACACGCTGGGCGTGGCGCTGATGGCCATCGGCTGGATCCTGCTGCTGCGCAAATGCACCTCGGCGGGCGGCTTCTACCGCCGCATCGTCCTGCCCGTATCCAAGGCCAGCTACGGGATGTACCTGAGCCACATGCTGGTACTCGGCCTGGTGTCGGCCTGGCTGCGCGAGGCCCTCGGACTGGGAACGGAAGGCTTGCTGGGCATCTGGACGACCCCGGTGCAGATCGTCGCCTCCGCCCTTGGCAGTTACATCCTGGTCGCCCTGGCCTGCGTACTGCTCCAGAAAATCCCCCGTCTCGGAAAGATCCTGGTCGGATAACTCAACCGGCTTTCAGGATCCATGCTTTGCCCAGGTGGTCGATGAGCCTTGCCGGAAGCAGGGCCACCAGGGGCGGCAACAGGACATTGGTCAGCCCCGGGCTCAACACGCGGCGCCCCCGGAACATGGCCCGCAGCGCCCGGCGCACCAGCCATTGCGGGCTCCGGATCAGTCCCACTTTACGCAACAGACCCCGCAGGCGGCTGCCCAGCGGATACAGCGCCGTATCGACGGCAGCCGGGCATACCGTGGTCACCGTCACGCCGAAGGGCCGGAGTTCATAGGAAAGGCTCTGCCCGAAACTCTTCAGGTAGGCCTTGGTGGCGGAATACAACGTAATGCCCGGCGCCGGAATCCGGGCGGTCATGGACGACATGTTCAGGATATGTCCCCTGCCCCGGCTTTTCATCCGGCTGCCCATCAGGATGCTGAGCTCCGTGACGGCGTCGATATGCAGGTGCATCATCGTCCTGACCTTGTCCAGGTTGTCTTCGGAGAGGTATTCCATGAAAAACATGCCCGCATTGTTGACCAGGACCTCCACGGCCAGGGACCGCTGGTCGCACCAGGCGAGCACACGCTCCGCCGCCCCGAGGGTGGAAAGGTCGCAGCAAAGCGGCCAGGCGGCGACCCCGGTTTCGCGGGCGATGGCGCCGCAGACCGCCTGAAGCTCTTCCTCCCGGTTGCTCACCAGGACGAGGTCATATCCTTTCCCGGCCAGTTGCCGGGCGTACTCCGCGCCTATGCCGGAGCTGGCGCCGGTCACCAGGGCGACGGGGCGCCCGGGCGCTAAGGTATTGTCTTGCATATATTACTATCCGTCAGGGGCTGCATCGTTTTCAGTCGCCGGCGGCATACGTCTTCGACATGGCGGATGAGCCGAATCCCATCATTTACTATGCGAATGAGCCGAATCATCGTTCCATTGGCATACATTTATGCGAAAGTAAGAAGACTGGCGGATATATGCAAGGATTTCGTACAATTCCGAGGGGGCGATACATTTTTTCGTGGAATTTAAATCGTTTAAGGGTATTGAAATATCGCTTTTTAGCCTGAACGTCAGGCGATTTTGTGCAAAAAAATCTTGAAAACTTTTGTCAGATTTCTTGGATTCGAAATGCGCAATTTGTATATTTGTAACTTGGAAATGAAATGGACTGTACCCATACAAGTTTCTGCCCGTTTTGCCAACATTAGGACGGTGCCAGGAAGAGCCGACCGGCTCTTTCAGAAGGGCCTTCAGCGTGTCTGGGATGGCGTTTTCGGCGCGTTTGGGCGATTGCCCGCAGTTTCCGTCCCCTCCCCGCAAGAAATAACAACTTTTAAATCCAATACTTTATGAACAAAATCAAACTCACTTATGAGCAGCCCGGCTGCGAACTCCTCGTGGTACGATTCGAGGAAAACATTATGAGTCCGCAGATTGACCCGAACGGCACTCAGCGGTCGACCTCAAAGAATGGCTCAACCTTCGGTTTCGACGGCTGGGATGATATTGATGGTTAAAGGATGCGCCCTATGAAAGCAAGATTCTTTTCGGTTCTCGCTGCGATAGCAGTGATTGCCGGTTGCGCGAAGGAAGTCAGTTTTGAAGAGGCTAAGCCTGTCACCCCCGGCAAGCG
>JAFUWX010000090.1 GCA_017471025.1 Bacteroidales bacterium | reverse complement strand
TTCGATGACATCCGCCGCTGCGGACGTGTCTATGGCGGTGGCGCCGACAAGAAGGGCGAAGTCAAGGCCCTTCCCGCATACAAAGAGGCTTACGAACTAGGGAAAAGGATCAAGTGAAACTCAGCAGCCTGAAAGACCTCAAGGTCATAAAGAAAGACCTTGCACCGGAGCCGGAGGCCAAGCCTTCCGGCAATCAGCCGCGTACCAAGACGGTTGTCCTCAGAAGCAAGGAAGAAGAGAGGGCGCGCAGCGAAGACCTTGCCAAGGGGCAGAAAGTACGCATGATGGATAGCAGCGATGTAGCCACCATCGTCGGGTTCGGCAAAGACTTCTATGAACTGGAGATGGACGGGCTGGTTTTCCGGGCCGGAAAGGGCGAGTTCTATCCCATCAATCCGGAGGAAGACCGCAAACTCCGTTCTTCCATACCGTCGAAGCATGCAAAACCGGTCGAAGAACCGCTTCACTCGGAGGACCCGCTATCGGACCTGACGGTGGACCTCCACATCGAGCGTATCCCCGGCAGCGACGGTATCCCCGAGTGGGCGGTGCTGGACTTCCAGATGAACTATTTCCGCCAGGTCCTCCGGCAGAACATCAAGCACAAGGGCAAGCGGATCGTCTTCATCCACGGGGTAGGGGACGGTATCCTCGCACAGGCCATCCGCAAGGAATTGGATGAAGTCTTCGCGCTCTCTTGCAGCTATACTTACGGCCCCATGGGGGCCACCAACGTAACCGTCAAATAACCATGATGAGACAGGAACTCATTGATTTGTCAGAGACATACTAGAAGGCAGGGGACGCCATCCATGACGCCATCAAGGCAAGCATCCTCAAGGCGGACGGCATTGTCAACTGCTCCAACAACAAATTTGACAAGAAGGATATGCTGGCCCTCGTCTATAACAGCAAGAAGGGCTATACGGAATCCTTCCCGATCCGTGCCATGCGCATCAACGCGGCAGGCAGCGTCGAAGTCTATATCGGGACATCAGGAACGATTTCTCCCACCTTTTTTAGGTGTAAAAGGCTGATGCTGACGGGCTACCAGACGGCGAGATGAGCCGGATTGAGACCCGCCTGAGCCGACCATTTCGGTTTGCCGGCGGCATCGTAGGCATAGACTTTTCCCGGGGTGGTGTAATCCGTCGTGGTCAGATAAAAGTCATCGTTCGAAGGGTTCCAGCACAGGCCGTACAGGGTGCCTTCCGGGACCTGCGGCAATGTGCCGGCGAGTGTGCCGTCGCCATGGATGAAATGGACGCTCCAGGATTCGCCTCCGGCCAATTCGGCGTCGTTGCCGATAGCGGCGATACCGTCCTTCCAGCGACAGATGCGGCTGGCATGGACGTCGGGAATCCGGGAAATCTTTCCACTGGCGATGTCATAGCGGTATAGGTTGCAGGCGACGGTCTGGACATAATTCCATTCCGCATCATATTCCCCGATACCGTATGTGGTAATCCACAGGTTGCCGGAATCATCCGCCAGGACTTCGTGCAGGTTGTCCGCCACAGGGATTTCGTCGGTCTTTTCCAGCGTTGTGGCATCCAGGACCGAAAGGGTCATTTCATAACCGTTGGCCTGGTAGCCGCCGCTGTTGGCGATATACAGATTCCCGTTCGATGCGGCCAGGCCTTCCGGCTGGCAGCCGACCGTTTGCTTTCCATCGGGCTGAAGTGTCTTGACGTCAAAGCCATAAACCGCCCCCAGGACGGCCTCTCCGCCCCAGACGGCACCTTCGTAAGAGGTGACATACAGGTCATTGCCGATGAAGGCCAGGTGCCGGGGAGCAGGGACTTCCAGCGTCCCGATCAAGCTCTCGTCCCGGGCGTCCAGCACGGTGACCGCGCCGGATCCGTTGAGTACAATCCAGATTTTATCGTCATAGACGGCGATATCGTTGCCGGTATCGCCAAGTCCAAGAGGTACAGTGGGGTTCATCTTTCCAAAAGCGTCGCTGATGTAACAGCCATCGGCATAACGGAGGAAATCCAGGGTGCAGTTGTTGGCTTGGAAGGCGCCTTCATTGAGGATGAAGAGTTTGGTGCCTGCACCCGTTTCACCTACTGTAACCGCCTCACCCGCAAGTTGTTCGTCCTTGGAGGTGGTTTCTTGCGGTCCCTGCGGACCGCCTTTCTGACATCCGATGACGCCTAACGCCAGGATGCCACTCGTCACGAGCAGTGTAATTCGTTTCATATGTTAAAGAGCTATATATTGAGGCAAAGATAGCAAAACTGCCTGGCATTTCCAATCCGGGCTTTCCCGGCTATCTCGGCGGGGGCCGTTAAAGGCGGTAACCCAGGGACAGGAGCCCTTGGACGAGCGGCATCGGGTATCCTTTGACGATTTCATAACGTGAACCGGTCAGATTCCGTCCCTGTAGGCTGACGCTCAAGGAGCCGGGACCCAACGGCCATTCCCGGGAGAGCGAAGCATCCAGCGTCAGGACCGGAGCCAGCCGATAGGCCGGCAGGTTGGCCTGGGAAGAAAAGCGTTCGCTCCAGGCGGCCAGGCACAAATCTGCGCTCCAACCCCGGAATTCCCAATGGATATCCGTCTGTCCGCTATGGACGGGAATGTAGGGAATCTGATGCCCGGCCCAGGGAGAATCCCCGGCATTCCGGGCTTTCTGGTAGGTATATCGGAGGGTGGCCGATACGGCATGGGGGCCCAGTTGTCGTGAATAGCCGGCGCGCACTTCCGCCCCCAGGATCCGCACCTGGGCTATGTTGTACATGCTCCACCGGAACTGACTGGCGGCCGGGACAGCGATGATTTTGTCCGTAATACGGTTGTGATAGACGGCCCCCCGCAGCTGCCAGGGCCCGCCGGCCCAGGCCGATCCCAACTGGAACTGCCAGGCATCTTCCGGGCGCAGGGAAGCATTTCCGACCGTCGTATAATACAGGTCATTGAACGACGGCATCCGGAAGGACCTTTTGGCGAAGCCCTCCAGAGTCCACCCGGGCATCATCCGGACATGGACGCTGACAAAGGGAGAGAGCGCCTGGCGGCTTGATTTCCCGGCCAGGGAGATATCCCACAGCCGCGTGTACAGGAGACTGGCCGTCGCCTTCAGCCGGCGGAATACCCAGAGGTTGGAAAAGGCGGCATATCCGGTGTAGCGTCGCGGCTGGACGAAATGGGGCAGGTTGCTCTGCAGAGCGTTCATCTGGAAGTCGGCCGCCAAGGAGATTTTCCACCAGGAAGTCATGTCCTGTGCATCGGCGGCACTGAGGTAGATTTGGTGCTGGCGGTAACGGAATTCCGCCGGAGCCAGCGTCGCGTCATATTCGGAATAATCCCGAAAGGTCAGGTCGTCATAGCTGTATTTCCCCTTTATTTTCAGCGTGTTGCGCTGCCCGATAGCCCACCGGCCGCCGCCTTGGAGGAAACTGTTGAGGTCCCGCTGCCGGTCCCGGCTCTGCGGCCAGTCCCCGGCCCGTTTGAACACCGGCCCGGGAAGGCCTCTGTCGCTGCCATAGACATATCCGTGCAGGCGCCAGCCGCGCCCGAACAACTGTCCTTCAGCCCGCAGGCTTCGCAGGTCGCCACCGCGCCGGACCATCACGGTATCATATCCGGTCAAAGTGCCGTCCGGTCCGATCCGGGTGTCCTGCACATGGAAAGGGTATTGTCCATTGGAGAAAACGGCTCCGCCGCTCAGGCGGGCGGTCACACGCCCCAGGCATTTCTCCAGAATGATGGAAGGTTGGGCGGCCACGAAAGGACCGGCCGTCATCCGGACACTCAAGCGCCAGGGCCGCCCGTCGGCAAGCGGCGGGGCGCTTTCCAGATACAGGACGGCGGAACTGCCATATTCCCGGGCCCCTTGCAGCAGGGCGTCGCGCTGACCGTTATAAACCTGTACGCGGGTGTACATCTCCGGGGCGAACCGACCCAGATCGACCTGCATGTTCTGGGCGTTATCCACGGGTATCCCATCTATGAATACGCCTGTATGTTCGCTTCCCAAACTTCTGATATTGACTGTTTTGAGACCGCCAAGACCGCCATAGTCCCGAAGCTGGATTCCGGTCAGGCCACGCAGGGCATCGGTCAGATGGGTACTGCGTTGCAGCACGTGGGAGGGGATGGTATCCGTCGGTTCGGTCGCTCCCGCCGGAGCGCTTTCCAGCACATGGGCCGGCGGCAGGACATTTTGTCCCGCCACATGACCACACAGGAACAGGGCCCCTATGACCATCCATTTTTTCATCGTCTGCAAAGTTAGTCATTCAAAAACAATACTTGCCTCATTTTTATGAATCTGAAGCAACTATTTTTTATCATTCCTAAGAAAAGAATGGCGGCAAGACCAAATTGACTTCCCGGATTGGAAATGCCAGGCAGTTTTGCTATCGGAGGCCGTTGGCCGACGGGGGTAGTTTGAAGGGGTCCACCCCTTCAATGATAGACAGCCCGGAGGGCAAAGATAGCCGGGAAAGCCTTAGGCAAAAGGGATTCCCTTGGCAAATTGACTTCCCGGATTGGAAATGCCAGGCAGTTTTGCTATCTTTGCCCTACAGTAAATATCACTATGGACAAGAAAAGCTACGCACTGGGAATGAGCATCGCCCACAACATGATGCAGAATGGAGTCAAAGATCTTAAATATGAGGACTTTACGGCAGGATTGAAAGCCACGATGGAAGGCCAGGAACCGGCCATCCCCTATGAAGAAGCCGGGGAGGTCCTGAACAAGTATTTCGCGGAACTGGAAGCGGAAAGCGCCGCCGAAGCCGCTGAAATCGGGGAAGTGATGAAGAAGGACGGTGAGGAATTCCTCGCGGCCAACAAGAAAAAACCCGGCGTGGTGACCTTGCCCAGCGGCCTCCAGTACAAGGTTATCAAGGAAGGTAATGACGTCATGCCCGGCAAGACCGACCGCGTCCGCTGCCACTACGAAGGCAAATTCACCAACGGCCAGGTCTTCGACAGCTCCTACAAACGCGGCGAACCGGCCGTCTTCGGCGTCAATCAGGTGATCGCCGGTTGGACCGAAGCCCTCCAACTGATGGGCGAAGGCGCAGAATGGGAACTCTATATCCCGTATAACCTGGCCTATGGCGAAGCCGGTGCCCACGGGGCCATCCCGCCGTACGCCGCCCTGATTTTCAAGGTGGAATTGATCAAAGTCCTGTAGGGTGGACCTGCTGCAAGCCATCGAGGTTTTCGCCTTCGTGACCGGCATTGCCTATGTGATTCTGGAGGTTTTCCAGAAAAATGCAATGTGGGTCGTAGGCATATTGACAGGTGCTGCGTGTGCGTATTCTTTCGCCGTGCAGCACCTGTATGCATCGATGGCCCTGAATGTCTATTATGTCCTGGTCTCTTTCTGGGGTCTGGTCCAATGGCGGCGTGACGGCGCCCGGACCGAAGGACCTATCCATCTGGCCCCACTCTCGCGCAAGGTTCTGTATATCAGCTTGTTGATTCTGGTAGCCGGAACGGCGCTGCTGGCCGGACCGCTTCGGGTCCTGGGGGATCAGATGTCGTGGATGGACGCCCTGGTGACGGTGCTCAGCGCCATCGGCACCTGGTGGCTGGCCAAATCCTATCCCCAGCAATGGCTGCTGTGGATCGTGGCCGACACCTTGTCCACCGTCCTCTGCCTGCGCGTCGGCATGTACTGGATGACCGCCCTATATGTCGCCTACACGGCCTCGGCCGTCTATGGCTATTCCCACTGGAAACGCTTCGGGAGGTACATCGCCTGAGCCGGAATATCGATCATCAATATTACATGAAAAATATGAAACATATCCTGCTTTGTGCCGCCCTGCTGTGCTGCGGGGTTGCCCTTTCCGCCCAGCGGGCGGACGACCGCAACGGAGAAGGGGTTTCCGCCCCTGAAATCCTCTGGACCAATGCCGACGCCTTCCCGGTGTACGGCAAATGCGTGGAAAACACTTCCGCCCGTTATGAACGCCTGCCGGCCGAATTCAAAGGGGTGTCCCGGGATGCCATCTGGTATCTGGGGCGCAACTCCGCAGGCCTGTATGTCCGTTTCCGCAGCAATTCTCCGTCCATCCATGTCCGCTGGACCTCGACCTTCAAGAACCTGATGAACCATCAGACGCCCACGGGTACGCGCGGACTGGACCTCTATACGATTTACAACGGGCAGTGGCGCTATGTCGGCAGCGGCCGGCCCGATGTGAACAACGCGACGACCGCCCATCGCATCATCGGCAACATGGACGGGACGATGCGGGAATATATGCTGTATCTGTCTCTGTATGACGGCGTTTCATCCTTGGAAATCGGCACGGAAGCGGGCTCCCTCCTGGAGCAGCCGCAGGTCAACCGGCCCGACAGCCGCCGTCCGATCGTGGCCTATGGCACCAGCATCCTGCAGGGCGGCTGCGCCAACCGGCCCGGCATGACCCATACGGCCATCCTCGGCCGCAAGCTCGACCGTGAGGTCATCAACTTGGGCTTCAGCGGCAACGCCTTGCTGGATATGGAAATCGCACAGCTGATGGCCCGCGTCGAGGACCCGGCCCTCTATATCATGGACTATGCCCCGAATGCCTGGGATTACCTCATCCGGGAGAAGGGCGAGGCCTTTTTCCGCGTGGTCCGCGACGCCCATCCCGATGTCCCTGTCATTTTCATCGAAGACGTGATCTTCCCCCATACCATCTTCGATCCCGTTATCCTTCAGGAGGTTACCAAGAAGAATGTCGCCCAGCGCGAGTTGTTCGAGAAGCTGAAGAAACAGGGCGAAAAGAATATCTATTATATCAAGGCGGAAGGGATGATCGGCAGCGACGGCGAGGCGACCGTGGACGAGTATCATTTCACCGACCTGGGCATGATGCGTTATGTCGATCATGTCCTTCCGACCATTAAGAAGGCGCTGCGCCGCAGCGGGAAATAGGGAATAACTCTAAAAAAAGTTGCCTCAGCGCGAGGCAACTTTTTTCATCCATTCTTTACAACTTCCGGAGCACGTCGAGCAGGAGGTTCTCCATCAGCTTGTAGCCCTCCAGGGTGGGGTGGATGCCGTCTGAAGCCAGGTTGGCGGGGAATCCGCGGTCGGCATCGGCCAGCGGTGTCCAGTAGTCCACCAACGGCAGGCGCTTCGCACGGGCGTAGGCGCGGATCATGTAATTGAGCTGATCGACCTTGTCGGCAGGATTCGTGATGTCCGTCCGCCAGGGGATGCGGTTGGCCGGCGTGCTGGTGCAGAGCACGGGCTTGACGCCGTTGGCCAGGGCGATCTCGCACATGGAGATGATGTTGCCGACGGCCCCTTCCAGGGTGGTGTAGCCGTTGTTCTGGGCGATGTCGTTCACCCCGGCCAGGATCACCACGTATTTGGGCTGCAGGGCCAGCACGTCGTGACGGAAACGCAGCAGCATCTGTGCGGTCACCTCTCCGCTGATGCCCCGTCCGATGAAATGATTATCCGTAAAGAAATCAGGGTCTTTCTGGGCCCAGCCGTCGGTAATCGAATCGCCGTACAGCACGGCTACGGGCCGGGTTTTGACTTCGGCGTTGGCCGCTTCGTAACGGGAGCGGTGGAAGAAACCGTCAGCGCTCCAGGTCTGTCCCAGGACCGGAAGGGTGCTCAGCAGCAGGGCTGCCGCAAGGATCAATCTTACTTTCATCTTTTTTGTTTTTAAGCACACAGAGATAGCAATTATTTGCTTAACTTTGTACCCATGCGCAGACTGATTATCGATGCCGGAGCGACCACGTCGGACTGCTGCCTGATGGAAGGCGGCACGCTGCGGCGTTTCCGCGCCCCCGGCATGAATGTCGCTTCGATGCAGGAAGGGACGGTAACGGCGGCCGTACAGGCCGTCGCGGACGCGGCGGGTCCGGACCCCTGCCGGATCCACCTGTATGCCGCAGGTCTGGTGGCCGAAGCGCCCGCCTGGCTCGACAGGGCATTCAGCCGCTGTTTCCCGCAGGCTGAGGTCGAATACCAGTCCGACCTGATGGCTGCGGCGCGCGCCGTCTGCGGGCATGCCCCCGGCCTGGCCGCCATCCTGGGGACGGGGTCCAATTCCTGCCAATATGACGGAGAGACCATCGTCCGCCGGGTGCCTGGCGGCGGCTTCATCCTGGGCGATGAGGGAAGCGCCTCCTGCCTGGGGAAAAACCTGGTCGCAGACTATGTCAAGGGGCTCCTTCCGCCAGCGATGGCGGAGGATTTCGCCCGGCGATACGATCTGTCGTATGCCGAGGTGGTCCGCCAGGTCTATCGGGGTCCTTCCCCGGCGGGGTATCTGGGAAGTTTCGCGCCCTTTGTCACCGCATGGTGCGGCCGGGAGCCCTATGCCGATGCGCTGGTGGAAGAGAATTTCCGCCGCTTCTTCCGCCGGATGCTGGGACGGTACGACCGCCTGCCTGTCGGGATCATCGGCGGGTTTGCGGCGGCCCTGGAGCCCGCGCTTCGCCGCGTGGCGGAAGAGGAAGAAATTGAAATACAAATGATTGCGGCATCACCGATGCCCGGTTTGTTGGCCTATTATGCTTAAACAGAAATATCCATCCCGTTTGTTGGAAGACGCCGTCGATGCCATTGCTTCGTTGCCTGGTGTCGGCCAGCGCAGTGCCCTGCGTCTGGCCTTGCATCTGCTGCGTCAGCCTGCGGAGAACGTCCACCATTTCACCGGCGCCATCGACCGGCTCCGGGACGAGGCCTGTTACTGCCATACCTGTATGATGATCGCGGACGGGCCTCAGTGCAGCATCTGTGCCGACCGCAGCCGCGACAGCCGCACGATCTGCGTGGTGGAGAACGTCCGGGACGTGATGAGCATCGAGAACACCGGCCAGTACCATGGCGTCTATCATGTGCTGGGGGGCATCATTTCCCCCATCAACGGAATGGGGCCCTCCGATTTGTCCATCCGCCAGCTCGTGGAGCGGGTCTCGGCCATGGAAGGTCCTCAGACAGAGGTGATTCTGGCCCTGAGCGGAGACGTGGAAGGGGAGACGACCTCCTTCTATATATACCGGCAGATCGCGCCGTACGGCGTCAAAGTTTCCACCCTGGCCCGCGGCCTGGGATTCGGCGACGACCTGGAATATGCAGACGAACTCACCCTGGGCCGTTCGATTGCTAACCGACAGATTTTCAAGCCATGATCGATACCTTATGGGGCGCGTTTGCGCTGGCTCTTTCCCTATGCATGGATTGCTTTGCCGTGACGACCTGTTCCAGCGTGACGCTGCGCAGGCTGACTGCGGGCAGGGCCCTGTATATCGGGCTGATCTTCTCCCTGGTCCATGTCGGTTTCCTCACGCTCGGCTGGGTGCTCGGCGACCTGGTGGCCGGATATGTCGAGCAGATCGCCCAGTGGATCGGCTTTTTGCTGCTGCTGTACGTGGGCGGGGCCATGCTGGTGCAATCATTCCGCAATAATCTGGAAGTCAGGGATTTGAACGGCCTTCGCAACATCCTTCCCGGGGCGGTCGCGACCAGCATCGACGCCCTGGCTGTCGGGGTGTCCTTATCCTTGAGCGGAGAAAAGCCCGGGGCCCTGGCCGTCAAGGCCGCCGTGCTGTTCGTCGTCACCTTCGTGCTGGTGGTCACCGGCGTCTATTCCGGCCACCGCATCGGCCGCCGTTTCGGGACCGTAGCGCAGGGGATAGGCGGCGCCGTTCTGATTTTTATCGGTTTGGACCTCCTTTTCGGTTGGATTTAGAAAAATAATGCTTACATTTGCAGGCTGGAATTTTCCACACGTTTACCTGTCTTGCCCGTAGGGCAGGCGATTTTTAACTCTCCGGTGACTGGGCCGGGGGCAAAGCCGGACGAAGATCCGGGATAGGAGGAAGAGAATATGATTTCCATCTTCTACAGGACAAACGGAAAAATTATGGTTTCCCAGTCGGAGACAGACCTCTCTGCGCTGCATCGTGACGATGTCATCTGGATCGACCTCTTCGCCCCCACCGGGGAGGAGAAGCATACGGTAGAGAGCTTCCTGGATACCGAAATCCAAAGCCGCGCCGAAGCGGAAGAAATCGAGAGCTCCTCCCGGTTCCGGGAGACGGATTCCGCCTTGTTCGCCAACACCAACTTCCTGATGCCGGGTCCGGACGAATATACGATGGAGGCGGTGTCCTTCACCGTCGTGGACCATACCCTTACCACCCTTCGCGACGTTCCGCTGCGCAGTTTCACCGAACTGCAGCGCCGCATGTGCGCCATGCCGCGCCTGTATCCGAACGGCTACTGGGTCTTCATCAACATCCTGGATCAGCGTGTTGACCTGGATGCGGATATGATCGAGCTGATGTCCAAGGAAATCGCCCAGTACAGCCGCCGCATCAACGAGCAGGAGGATATCAATGAGGATTTCCTGTTGGATATCAATCAGTTGCAGGAGAATACGATGATTGTCCGGGAGAATATCGTGGATAAGCAGCGCCTGATTACCAACCTCACCAAGAGCGACAAGCTGCCTGCCGAGCTGGAGCCCCGTTTCAATGTGCTCCAGCAGGATATCTCGTCCCTGATCAACCACACGAACTTCAGTTTCGAAAGGCTGGAGTATCTGCAAGATACGGTGGTCGGTCTGATCAATCTGGAGCAGAACCGCATCATGAAGATTTTCACGCTGGTGTCCGTGCTCCTGATGCCGGCGACGCTGATCGCCAGTTTCTATGGCATGAACGTGGACCTTCCGATGTCCGGATTCCACTGGGCCTGGCTCGTCATCATCGGCATCATGCTGCTGACCATCATGGTTACGTTTTTCATTTTCAAGAAGAAAAAAATGCTCTGAGTCGTTTTTTTCTTTGAAAATATCACAGAATTGCTTATATTTGCAGGCTTTTTCGCGGGTTTTTCTGCCGAAAGGCCTGCAAAAGCATAAAGATAATGTTAAACCCCTAATTTTTTTTGAACACTTTTATGTCAGAAGAAATCAAGAATGTGGTCGAGGAGACCCCCGCAGTGGAGGCTCCCGTCGCAAAAGAAACCAGGAAGGCCGCACTGAACGCTTCCGTCGCTCCCGAGGAGTTCGACTGGGAAGCTTTCGAGAATGAAGCCGGTGTCTATGGCGCCGAGGACAAGGCCAAGATCGAGGAAGCGTACGATCAGACGCTGTCCAAGGTCGTCGAGAATGAAGTTGTCGAAGGTACCGTGACCGCTATCACCAAGCGTGAGGTCCTCGTCAACATCGGTTACAAGAGCGAAGGCGTCATCATGGCTCCCGAGTTCCGTTACAACCCGGACCTGAAGGTCGGTGACAAGGTTGAGGTCTATGTCGAGTCCGCCGAGGACCGCAAGGGACAGCTCATCCTCTCCCACAAGAAGGCCCGCCAGCTGCGTTCCTGGGATATGGTCAACGCTGCTTACGAAAGCGGCGAAGTGGTCAAGGGTTATGTCAAGACCCGTACGAAGGGCGGTATGATCGTCGATGTATTCGGCATCGAGGCCTTCCTGCCGGGTTCCCAGATCGACATCAAGCCCATCCGTGACTACGATGTCTATGTCGATCAGAACATGGACTTCAAGATTGTCAAGATCAACCAGGAATTCCGCAATGTCGTCGTTTCCCACAAGGCGCTCCTGGAGGCCGAGCTGGAGAAGCAGAAGAGCGAAATCATCGGCAAGCTCGAGAAGGGCCAGGTCCTCGAAGGCGAAGTCAAGAACATCACCAACTACGGTGTGTTCGTCGATCTCGGCGGCGTGGACGGTCTCATCCATATCACCGACCTTTCCTGGGGTCGTATCAACAACCCTGAGGAAGTCGTCAAGCTCTATGACAAGATCAAGGTGGTCGTGCTCGACTTCAACGAGCAGCAGAAGCGCATCGCCCTCGGTCTGAAGCAGCTCACCCCGCACCCGTGGGAGAGCCTCGATCCGGACCTGAAGGTGGGTGACAAGGTGACCGGCAAGGTCGTCCTCATCGCCGACTACGGTGCATTCGTCGAGATCAAGCCGGGCGTCGAGGGCCTTATCCATGTCTCCGAAATGAGCTGGAGCCCGCGTCTGCGCATCGCCCAGGATTTCCTGAAGGTGGGCGACGAGGTGGAGGCCCAGATCCTTTCCCTCGACCGCGAAGGCCGCAAGATGTCCCTGGGTCTGAAGCAGCTCGTTCCGAACCCGTGGGAGAACATCCGCGAGAAATATCCTGTCGGCAGCAAGCATACCGCTTCTGTGCGTAACATCACCAACTTCGGCGTATTCGCCGAGCTCGAGGACGGTATCGAAGGTCTGATCCACATCAGCGACCTGTCCTGGGACAAGATCAAACATCCTTCAGAGATGGTCCAGGCCGGCGACAAGATCGAGGTGGTCATCCTCGACTTCGACGAGCAGAACCATAAGCTCAGCCTGGGTCACAAGCAGCTGCTCCCGAACCCTTGGGACGAGCTTGAGTCCAAGTATCCTGTCGGTTCCGTCGTTGAGGCTACCGTTGCTTCCACGACCGACAAGGGCGCCAACATCACCCTCCCCGGCGGTGCGGAAGGCTTCTGCTTCAACCGTGACCTCGTGAAGGAAGACGGTAAGTCCGCCATCGTCGGCGAGACCCTTCCGTTCAAGGTGATGGAACTCCGTCGCAGCACCCGCCGCATCCTCCTTTCCCACACCAAGACTTATGCTGAGGTGAAGGAAGCGAAGGCTGTCGCCGAATCCGACAACACCAAGAAGGCTGTCAAGAAGATCAACTCCAATATCGAGAAGACCACCCTCGGTGACATCTCCGAGCTGGCTGCCCTCAAGGACAAACTCGAGCGGGGTGAGTAATTTCACACTACGGGTACTGGGCTCGGCTTCGGCCATGCCCGTACCCGGGAAATATCAGAGCGCGCATGCACTGTCGGTGCATGGGCGCTTCTTTTTAATGGATTGCGGCGAAGGCGCCCAGAAGCAGATGATCCGTTTCGGCATCCCTCCCATGAAGCTCGAAGCGGTGTTCATCTCCCATATCCATGGGGACCATGTCTTCGGGCTTTCCGGCCTGCTTTCCACCCTGGGCATGCTGGGCAGGACGGCCCCGCTGGACATTTACGGTCCCACCGCCCTCGGCCCCCTCGTCCACTTTTTCCTGTCTTATTACGGGGACTACCTGGCCTATGAAATCCGTTTCACGCCCGTCAAGGTCTCCGCGCCGGAGGTCATCCGGCAATCCAAATCGCTCGAAGTGCTGGCGTTTCCGCTGAACCACCAGATCGAGACCTATGGCTACCTGCTGCGCGAGCGGGAGCCCGAACTGAACATTGACAAGGATGCCCTGGCCCGTTACGGCTTTACCCGTGCGGAAATCGGCCGGCTCAAACAGGGAGAAGACGTCCTGCGGCCGGCAGGCCCGGATACCGAGGCTACTTTCCTGAACGGTTTCGTGCGCCACTCCGGCACGGATGAGCCCATGCTGATCCGGGCCGACGAAGTGACCTTCCGCCGTTTCAAGCCCCGCAGTTATGCCTATGTCAGCGATACGGCGCCCTTCCCGCAGCTCGCCGGCTGGGTGTCCGGCGTGGACTTGCTGTATCATGAATCGACCTACCTGGAACAGTGGGCCGACCAGGCCGCCATCCGGCACCATTCTACGGCTGTCCAGGCTGCGCAGTGTGCCCGGGATGCCGGCGTCCGCCGCCTGCCGATCGGTCATTATTCTTCGCGCTGTGTCAAGCCCGAGGCCTACCAGGCCGAGGCCCGCGCCATTTTCCCCGAAACCTATGCCGTTTCCGAAGGCGATGTATTCGATCTGCCCTTGGAAAAATCGAGATAATTCCGTAACTTGCACCTGGATTACGCTTGGTGCAATATGAAAGGATACCGTCGAATCGTTCTTTTGCTGCTGCCGCTGCTCTTTGTCTCGGCGGCAGCGCCTGTATCTCCCCAGGAGCAATATATCCGGCAATACGCCGCCCTGGCGGTCAGCGAAATGTACCGGACCGGCGTCCCGGCCAGCATTACCCTGGCCCAGGGACTGTTGGAATCCCGCTATGGCCTGTCGTCGCTGGCCAAGGACGGCAACAACCATTTCGGCATCAAGTGCCACGACTGGAAAGGCAAGCGGATGTTCGTGGACGATGACAAGAAAGGGGAGTGCTTCCGGGTCTATGACGATGCCGCGCAGTCTTTCCAGGACCATTCGGACTTCCTGCGTTACCGGGACCGCTATAAATTCCTGTTCGACAACAAGACGACGGATTACAAGGCCTGGGCCTACGGCCTGAAGAAGGCCGGCTACGCCACGGACCCGCATTATCCGGCGAAGCTCATCAAGTACATCGAAGACTATAAGTTGTACGAGTATGACAAGATGTCCGTGAAGGAAGCGGAGATACGGGAGGAGGAGCAGACGCAGCAGATCGCCCCCGAGGAGAAGAAGGATACCCCGAAGGCGACGACGAAAAAGCGTAACCGCAAGCGCTCCCGTTCCCAGGCGGCCAAATATGTGGATGACACCCGCACCGAGATTCCGGATTCGCCGATGTCTATCGAAGAGCCCAAGCGGGTGACGCGTTCCGATATCCGCGAGCGCTATAGCTATGCCCTCTCGCGCGAAATGTACTCGCGCAACGGCGTCCCCTTCATTACGGCGCAGCCCGGCGAGGACATCGCCGCCATCGCCGCCCGTTACAAACTGTTCGACAAGGAGTTGCGCCGTTTTAACGACCTGGGCCCCGGGGACGAGGTGCATCCCGGCGAGATCGTCTATCTCCAGCGCAAGAAAAAGCAGGCGGCCCGCGGTTTGGAAAAATACATCGTGGACCATGACGGCGAGCGTTTGCGGGATATCTCCCAGCGATTCGGCCTGCGCCTCTCTACCTTGCTGAAGCTCAATGGCTTCGACAAAGACCATGTCCTGCGCGAGGGGGATACGGTCGTGATGCGGGATGACCCGCTGCTAAAACGAATCTTCCGGAAAAGATGAAAAAGAAATCTCTGATAGGAGTACTGGCGGTCGCAGGGCTGCTCGTACTGGGTGTGGCGGGGCTGAAGGCGGGACAGTTCTATTACGACAGGAAGGTCCCCAACTTCCGCTCCGTGAGTGAGTTGTATGTCTATCCGGATACCCCCGTGGATTCGGTGGTGGCCCGGATCTGCGCGGACTGCGACGTGAAGCATCCCGGCAGCGTGCGCCGTGCCTTCGCCGGGGTGGAAAGCGTGAAGGCAGGCCATTATACGGTGGATCCCTCCAGCCCGAGCGTCTATGTGGCCCGTATGCTGTCGCTGGGCTGGCAGACGCCTGTCCGGCTGGTGCTGTCCGGGGCCATGCGCAGCGACGAGGCCATCGCCCGCAAAATCTCCTCGCAGCTGCTGCTGGACTCCCTGTCCGTCGTCTCGGCACTGCGGGATTCCGCCCGGCTCGCCCGGTACGGCTTCTCCCCGCAGACGATGTTCGCCCTGTTCATCCCGGACACCTACGAGGTCTATTGGACCGAGTCCATGGACGAAATCCTGGCCCGGCAGAAGAAAGCCTATGACGCCTACTGGACTGACGAGAACCGCCTGAAAGCGGCCCGGCAGGGCCTTACCCCGATGGAAGTCTCCATCCTGGCCTCTATCGTGAAGGGCGAGACGAACTACGAACCCGAGATGCCGTCCATCGCCGGGGTCTATCTGAACCGGCTCAAGAAGGGAATGCTGCTCCAGGCGGACCCGACCGTCGCCTTCTGCTTCGATTACGAGCCCAACCGGATCCTGCGCAAACATACCCAGGTGGATTCCCCATATAACACCTATAAGTATGCCGGACTGCCGCCGGCCCCGATCCAGGTCCCGACGCGGGCCTGCCTGGATGCCGTGCTGAACCCGGACAGGCATGCGTACCTGTATTTCTGCGCCAGCCCGGATTTCAACGGCAGCCACCGTTTTGCCGAAACCTATTCGGAGCACCTGATGAATGCGCGCGCTTTCCAGCGGGCTTTGACCGCCCGGCAGAGAGCCGCCCGATAAACCGGACTTACTATGGACAGAATCGACGAGTGGTTCTCCCACTATGCCCCGCAGGGGCGGGAGATGATCCGCAAGGCCTATGGCGTCGCCCAGGAGGCCCTGCAAGGGGTGACCCGTTACGACGGTTCCCCGTTTCTCAGTCATCCGGAGGCGGTCGCCCGCATTGTCGCGGATGAGATCGGCCTGCCGCCCGAGTGCGTGGCGGCCGTGTTCCTGCACGAAGCCACGCGGGAGCATCCCCAGCTGGATATCCGTTCCCTCAAACTCGATGAAAGCGTCTATGTGATGGTCGAAGGACTGAACCTGATTTCGACCATCAAGCCGAAGGATACCCGCTTGGAGGCGGAGAATTACAAGAAACTGATCATCCAGTATTCCCGCGACCCGCGCGTGACGGTGCTCAAGCTGGCCGACCGGCTGGAGGTGATGCGCAGCCTGTCCATGTTCCCCAAGGCGTCGCGTGAGCGCAAGGTCCTGGAAACGCTGATGTTGTATATCCCGCTGGCGCACCAGCTCGGCCTGTACAACATGAAGCGGGAGATGGAGGATATCTATCTGAGCTATGCCGAACCTGAGCAGTATCGCCTGATTACCAATAAGTTGAAGGCGACGGAAAAAGACCGGGAGAAGCTGATGCAGGAGTTTATCGAGCCGTTGCAGAAAAAACTTTCGGACGCCGGCATCCGCTATAAACTGAAAATCCGTACGAAGGCGGCCTATTCCATCTGGGCCAAGATGCAGAAGCAGAAGGTCCCTTTCGAGGGGGTCTATGATGTCTTCGCCATCCGTTTCATCATCGACTGTCCGGAGGACAGCAAGACGGAGAAAGAGCTTTGCTGGAAGGTCTATTCCTTCGTGACCGAAGAATACGAACCGGACACGCGGCGCCTGCGCGACTGGATCACCAATCCCAAAACCAACGGCTACGAGTCCCTGCACATCACGGTCAAGAATAAGGACAACAGCTACCTGGAAGTGCAGATCCGCACGAAGCGGATGGACGAGATCGCCGAGAACGGCTTCGCTTCCCACTGGTCCTACAAGGGGATCAAGCGGGAGGAGAGCATGGCCCAGTGGCTGACCGCCGTCCGCTATGCCCTCGAACATCCGGACACGGACAGCCCGGAAGAACTGCCGCAGCCCCCGTCCCGGGAAATCTTCGTCTTCACGCCCTCCGGCGAGCTGCGCATCCTGCCGGCCGGGGCTTCCGTGCTCGACTTCGCCTTCAATATCCACTCCGGCCTGGGCATGCGTTGTACCGGTGCCATGATCGGCGGCAAGGCGGTTTCCATCAAGGAAAAGCTCAAGACCGGCGACGTGGTCGATATCATGAGCAGCAAGAACCAGAAGCCGAATCCGGACTGGGTCGGATATGTCGTTTCATCGAAGGCCCGCAACAAGATCCGGCAGGCGCTGCATGAGGCGGAATACAAGAAGGCGGCTGAAGGGAAAGAGCTGCTGACCAGGCGTTTGAAAAACTGGAAGCTGGAGCTCAAGGACGAGATGATCACCGAGTTCATGAAGAAGCGGCGCTTCTCTACCGTCCATGCTTTCTTCGCGGCCATCGGGGAGGGAACCCTGGATATCAACGAGATCAAGACCTATATCCAGGAGCATGACGCCATGGTGGCGGAGGCGGCGGCGCGTGCTGCGGCTGCCGAGGCGCAGGAGCGCAAGAGCTGGGATGCGGGGGCGCACACGGGCACCGATGACATCCTGGTCCTGAATGCCCGCAACCTCAAGGGTTTGGATTACAAGATGGCCCGCTGCTGCAACCCGGTTTTCGGCGATGACGTGTTCGGCTTCGTCACCCGGGATGCCGGCATCAAGATCCACCGCATCACCTGCCCGAATGCGGCCAGGCTGCTGGAGATGTATCCTTACCGGATCCAGAAAGTGCGCTGGGCGGACTCGCCGTCTTCCGGCTCCTTCCAGGTGGCCCTGCGGGTCGTCGCCGCCATGGAGGCGTCCGTGCTCAACCAGGTCATCGACGTGGTGAACACCTTCAAGGCTTCGCTGCGCGAGTTCAAAGTGAATGAAAACCAGCGTAATGGCACATACGACATCCAGATGAAGGTGGCCGTGCCGTCCAATCTGGAACTGGACAAGGTCGTGTCCCAGCTGCGGATGCTCCGGCATGTGCAGAAGGTCAGCCGGCTATGATTTCCAGACTTTGAGGTACTGCTGGAGCGCCCACATTTCGTCGCGATACCGGGCGGCTGCGGAGAAATCGAGGTCCGCGGCCGCTTTTTTCATCTTGCGGGAAGCCTCTTCCACACTCTTTTCCACCTGTTCGCGGGACATCGAGCGGATGACCGGGTCCTGCAGTACGGCCGCCAGGTCGGCGGCGATATAGCCATCGACATAGGCGGAGTTGCCGTCCCGTTTGGAATCTACGCCGAGCCCCACGGAAATCCGGCCCTTTCCCAGGGCGGACGGATCCGGGATATAGGTAGGGGCGTCGTAGGAATTGGCCGCGCTGAAATGGCCGCCGTCCCCGCCGAGCTCCTGGATCAGGGCGTTGTGGCGGATTTCCACCTGCTTCGGCGTGATATGGTGCAACTTGTTGTATTCCATCTGTTTGCTGCGCCTGCGGTCGGTCTCGTAGATGGTCTCCTGCATGGACTGGGTGATCGTGTCGGCATACATGATCACGAGCCCGTGGACATTGCGTGCCGCGCGCCCTGCCGTCTGGGTGAGGGCCCGTCCGCTGCGCAGGAAGCCTTCCTTGTCGGCGTCCAGGATGGCCACCAGCGATACGGAAGGGATATCCAGGCCTTCGCGGAGCAGGTTGACACCGACGAGGACGTCGAAGAGCCCGTTTTTGAAGTCTTCGATGATTTCCACGCGTTCGGCCGTGTCGATATCGGAGTGGATGTAGCGGGTGCGGATGCCGATCCGCTCGAAATAGGCGTTCAGCTCTTCGGCCATCCGTTTCGTCAGGGTGGTGACCAGGACCCTTTCGTCCAATTCGGCGCGTTTGCGGACCTCCTCCACCAGGTCATCGACCTGGTTTTTGATGGGACGCACCTCGATGGGCGGGTCCAGCAGACAGGTCGGCCGGACGACCTGTTCCACGATGAGGCCGCCGGATTTCTCCAGCTCATAGTCGGCCGGCGTCGCGCTGACATAGACGGTCTGCCCGGTGATGCCTTCGAATTCGTCGAAGGTCAGCGGCCGGTTGTCCGCCGCGGCGGGAAGGCGGAATCCGTATTCGATCAGGACGGATTTGCGGGAATGGTCGCCGCCGTACATGGCCCGGATCTGGGGAAGGGTGACATGGCTTTCGTCGATGAAGGTCACGAAATCTTTCGGGAAATAGTCGATCAGGCAGAAGGGGCGCTGGCCGGCGGTCCGGCCGTCCAGGTAGCGGGAATAATTCTCGATGCCCGGGCAGTATCCCATTTCCTTGATCATCTCCAGGTCGTACTCGACCCGCTGCTTCAAACGCTTGGCTTCCAGGTGTTTGCCGATTTCTTCGAAATATTCGGTCTGGCGCACGAGGTCGTCCTGGATCAGGCTGACGGCCTGGATGCTCCGCTCCTTGGTGGTGACGAAGTTGTTGGCGGGATAGATGGGCACTTCCGTGAGGGATTCCAGCCGGGCTCCCGTGACCGGGTCGATCAGGCTGATGGATTCCACTTCATCTCCGAAGAATTCGATGCGGACCGCTTCGTCGGCCCCGCCCAGGAAGACATCGACCGTATCGCCGCGCACGCGGAAGGTGCCGCGCTTGAAGTCGGCTTCGGTCCGGCTGTACAGCGCATCGACCAGGTGGTACAGCAGCCGGGTCTGGCTGCGCTGCTCGCCCCGGCGCACCACGACGGTCTGGTCGTGGAAATCCTCCGGATTGCCGATGCCGTACAGGCAGGAAACGCTGGAAATCACGATGACGTCGCGCCGTCCAGACATCAGGGCGGAGGCGGCGCTGAGGCGCAGTTTGTCGATCTGCTCGTTGATGCTCAGGTCTTTTTCAATATAGGTATCCGTCGAGGGAATGTAGGCCTCGGGCTGATAATAATCATAGTATGAGACGAAATACTCGACCGCGTTGTGCGGAAAGAAGGTCTTGAATTCCCCGTACAACTGGGCGGCGAGCGTCTTGTTGTGGCTCAGGATCAGGGCCGGACGTTGCAGCCGCTGGATGACGTTGGCCATGGTAAACGTCTTGCCGGAACCGGTGACGCCGAGCAGGGTTACGGCATCGACGCCCTCGGTCAGGGCGCGGCACAATCCGTCGATGGCGGCCGGCTGGTCTCCGGCGGGTTGATAGGGGGCTTCCAGTTTAAAATGCATTCTTTCAGGCGATTTTTTATATAAAAATGATGAAAATGAATGATTTTCTCCTGCAAAGATAGGGAAAAATAATGCATAATATTTTTTGAAGTATGAATTTTTTATTACCTTTGCATTTGATATGGCTAGTAGCGAAAGGCGAAAGCACATGTTGGAAAAATATTTTTAATTACTTATTCAATATTATGAAAGGAATCAAAACACTTTTCGGAGTTCTTGCAGTAGCAGGACTTCTCTTCTCCGGCAGCGCTTTTGCGCAGGAGAATGGCAACCGTGACGAGAACGGTAAGATCGTCCGTGGCCCTTACGAGACCAACGGTTTCTGGGACAATTGGTTCATCGGTGTCGGTGGTGGTGTTCAGACCGCTGTCGATATCTTCGGAACCAACTGGAAGAACGACACCTTCAAGTGCCTCTATGGCGGTATCGCCGCTGACCTCTTCGTCGGTAAGTGGATCACTCCTACCGTCGGTGTCCGTGTGGGTTACAAGGGTCTCACCAATGGTACCCACCCGCTCCAGGGTCTCGATGCCCCTACGACCAAGATGGGCGCCAGCACCAACGCTTTCGTGAACGCCGGTTACTGGCAGCACGCTATTCACGCTGACTTCCTCTGGAACATCTCCAACAGCTTCAGCGGCTACAAGGAGACCCGTTTCTGGGATGTTATCGGTTACTTCCAGGCTGGTGTCGTGAACTTCAAGACCACCGACAAGCCGATGCTGAAGAATGGTCTCGGCTATGAGGCTGGTTTCGGTTTCATCAACGACTTCCGTCTTGGCAAGCATGTCGATCTCTACCTCGACCTCTCCCTCCCGGTCGTTCGCGATTATGAACTCGGTATCACCGGTGACCGTTCCGCGAAGGTTGACACCGATGTCAAGAAATTCCTCGATCGCTATGGCTTCCTTCCTTCCGCTACCCTCGGCCTGATCTTCAACCTCGGTCGCACCAACTTCGACCGTCACTCCTCCGTGACTCCGGTTGTCATCCCTGTGCCTTTCACCACCGAGCAGTACAACGCCCTCAAGGCTCGTGTTGAGGAACTCGAGAAGGAGAACGCCGCTCTCAAGGATGAGATCGAAGCTCTCAAGAACCAGGCTCCTGACACGGTTTATGTTGGTACCAACAATGTTGAGTCTCCTGCATACGCCTTCTTCGAGATGGGTTCCGCTAAGCTCTCCGACCGTGAGAAACTGCACCTCGACTTCTTCTGCGACAACGTCGTTGCCAACCTCGCTGACGACAAGGGTCTCCTCGTGAGCGGTTCCGCTGACAGCAAGACCGGTTCTGCCAAGCGCAACACCCAGCTCTCCGAGCAGCGTGCCAACGCTGTCAAGGACTACCTCGTAAAGAAGGGTGTCGCTGCTGATCGCATTGAGACTGAGGTTCTCGGCGGTATCGCCGGTGACATCGAGGCTCGCCGCGTGGTTGTTTCCGTGAAGTAATTCCGAAACAATAGCACAATTTTCGGGACCGGCCCTTTGGGTCGGTCCCTTGTTTTTTGCCCTTATCCTGCTGCCGCGCGGCTCCGCTACCTCCTCCTGGGCAGCAGTTGTTAAGACGAGGGCGCATAAAAGAGAGGCCGGCTCTTCGGAGAGCCGGCCTCGTTGTTTGATAAGGGCAATCCCTTTATTTCAGATAGGCGTCGCTGACGACCTTCTGGCTGCGGGCGATAAAGTCGCTCAGGGCCTTTCCTTTCAGCAGGCCGTTGGCCAGCAGGGCCAGGTCGATGACCTGGTGCAGGATTTCGTTCCCTTCGGCAAATGCCGTCAGGTCAGCCTTGTGTGCGTTCTCTACGCTTTCCTTCTTTTCGTTGTAAGCCTTCATGGCGGCATCGTGGGCGTCCTTCTGCTCCTGCGTCGCGTCCTTGCCGAGGGCTTCCGGCTGCTCGCCTGCGCTCTCCATCGGCTTGACTTCGGCCTGTTTGGCCTGCATCACTTTTGCGATCAGGGCATTGTCCATGTTGACCGTAATATTATAGGACGGCGGCATTTCTCCGTAGAAATTCATTCCTCCGCCCAGGGCGCTCATCTCGCGGTAGCGGCGCATGAACTCGCTTTGCGTGATCAGGACAGGCTCCGCGTTCTCGCCGAGGTTGTCTCCTTCCACATACCAGTCGTTCCCCTTGGGCAGCGCTGCCTTGAAGACCTCGGAAAGGTCGAAGCGCTCGGCCGCCGTCATTTCGAGTTTGACATGGTCCTGTTTCGGAATCAGGCGCTCGATGCTGTCCGAATCCACGCGGGCGAAGCGGACGTCCTTGAGCTTCTGTTCCAGGAGATTGACATAGTGGGCATCCAGTTCGCAGTCCATCAGCAGCACGTCATAACCCTTGTTGCGGGCGGCCTCGATGAAGGGATACTGCGCGTCCGTATCCGTGGCATAGAGATACACCGTCTTCTTGTCCTTGTCTTTCTGCTCGGACTCGACGGCCTTCTGGTACTCTTCGAAGCTGAAATACTTGCCTTCCGTATTCTTGAAGAGGGCGAACTTCAGGGCGCGTTCGCAGAACTTCTCGTCGCTCAGCATGCCGTATTCGATGAAGAGCTTGAGGTTGTCCCATTTGCCTTCGAACTCCTGCCGGCGGGTCATGAAGATATCCTCCAGGCGGTCGGCCACCTTCTTGGTAATATAGGTGGAAATCTTCTTGACGTTCGCATCGCTCTGCAGATAGCTTCTGGATACGTTCAGCGGGATGTCCGGGGAATCGATGACACCGTGCAGCAGGGTCAGGAAGTCCGGGACGATGTTATCGACATGGTCCGTGACGAACATCTGGTTGCAATAGAGCTGGATCTTGTTCTTCTCGATGGACATGCGGTCCTTGAGTTTCGGGAAGTACAACACGCCGGTCAGCGTGAAAGGATAATCGACATTCAGGTGGATCCAGAACATCGGGTCCTCGTGCATCGGATACAGGGCCTTGTAGAACTTCAGGTAGTCTTCGTCCTTCAGGTCCGACGGGGCTTTCGTCCAGATGGGCTCGATGCTGTTGACGACCTTGTCCTTGTCGGTATCGACATATTTGCCGTCCTTCCACTCCTGCTCCTTGCCGAAGAGGATGGGAACGGGCATGAACTTGCAGTATTTGTCGAGCAGGGCCTCGATCTTGCCCTTCTCTCCGTATTCCTTGGCATCGTCGTCCAGCCAGAGGGTGATGACGGTACCGCGGTCCTGTTTCTTGGAATCCTCCATCTTGTACTCCGGGCTGCCGTCGCAGGTCCATTTGACCGCCTTGGCGCCGTCCTTCCAGCTCAGGGTGTCGATCGTGACCTTCTTGGCCACCATGAACGCGGAGTAGAAGCCCAGGCCGAAGTGGCCGATGATGCTGCTCAGCTGGTCCTTATACTTTTCGAGGAATTCTCCGGCGGATGAGAAAGCGATTTGGTTGATATACTTATCCACTTCCTCCGCCGTCATACCGATACCTTGGTCGATGACCTTCAGGATCTGTTTCTTTTCATCCAGTTCGATGCTGACATGCAGGTCGCCGAGCTCGCCCTTGAAGTCTCCGCTGCTCGCGAGGGCCTTCATCTTCTGGGTGGCATCGACGGCGTTCGCCACGAGTTCACGCAGGAATATCTCGTGGTCAGAATACAGGAACTGCTTGATAACCGGGAAGATATTCTCGGTCGTTACACCAATTTTTCCGTTTGTTGCCATAAGTTATACAGTTTTGTTTTGGATACAATACAGGCGGCCGCATCATGCAGCCGCCTGTAACTGGTCAAATTATGTTCCAAGCAGAATTCTCTGCCAAATTGTCACTATTTATAGAGGAATCTCTTGATGGACATCTTCGGGGTCTTCTCGAAAGGCTGGTCCATCGTTTCCACCTGGGCGATTTTGCTATATACAGGGAGGGACTTGTTGGCGCCGTTCTTGATCTGGTCGGGAATGTCGGCGATGGCCTCTTTGTCCAGCAGGTCCTTGGCGATGCCCACCTGGTCGAGATATACCAGCGCGACGAGTTTGCCGCCACGGTCCACGACCACGGACTCGCTCACGTAGCTCTGGTTGTTCACGATGGCCTCGACCTCTTCCGGATAGATGTTCTGTCCGTTGGCGGACAGGATCATGTTCTTGGAACGTCCGCGGATGAAGATGTTGCCTTCGGCGTCCATGATACCCAGGTCGCCGGTTTTGAGGTAACCGTCTTCGGTAAAGGCGTTTGCGGAGGCTTCCTCGTTCTTGTAATAGCCGATGGTGATGTTTTCGCCCTTGGCCTGGATTTCACCCACGATGTGCTGCGGGTCTTCGGAATCGATACGGACGGTCGCGCAATCGACGGCCTTGCCGCAGGAACCCGGGACATACTTCGTCCAGTGCTCATAGGCGAGCAGCGGGCAGGCTTCGGTCATGCCGTAGCCGACCAGGTACGGGAAGTTGATCCGCTTGAAGATTCTCTCCACCTCGGGATTGAGGGCGGCGCCGCCCATGATGAATTCCTGCACATTGCCGCCGAAGGCCGCCACCAGACCGTCTTTCACCTTCTTGTAGATGATGTTGTTGATGCCCGGAATCTTCAGCAGGAACTTGACCGCCGGCTTGTCGAGCGTCGGCTTGATCTTGGACTTGTAGATCTTTTCCATGACCAGCGGCACCGTGATCAGCAGGTAAGGCTTCACGTCGGCGAAGGCCTTGAGCAGGGCGGCCGGGGTCGGCGCCTTGCCGAGCCAGTAAATGGACGTGCCGTTGCTCAGCGGGTAGATGAACTCGATGACCAGGCCGTACATGTGGGCCATGGGCAGCATGGAGACCATCTTGTCACCCGCGGGGACATGGCGCTGCGAGAAATCGACGTTGGCGCTGAAGTTCCGGTAGGTCAGCATGACACCCTTCGGGTTGCCGGTGGAACCGGAAGTATAGTTGATGGTGGAGAGGTCGTCCCAGTTGTCGGTCGGGAATACGACGTCATCGGGTCCAAAGCCCTTCGGATAGCGAGCTTTCAGCATGTCGTCCATCTTCCCAAAGGCCTCGGCGATGGATTCTTCCCGGGCATACAGCAGGCTCCAGGAATCAATGTCCACGACGAAGCGCAGGGCAGGGAAGTTCGCGATATCCTGTTTCTTCCAACGGTCCGCAGACGTAAAGAAACCGATGCTGTCGGAGTGGTTGACCAGCGTGCAGACGGCTTCCGGCGTGAAGTCGGCCAGGATCGGCACGATGACGGTTTCGTAGGTGTTGACAGCCATATAGGTCATGCCCCAGCGGGCACCGTTGTTGGCACAGAGGGCGACCTTGTCTCCTTTCTTCAGGCCGATGGCCTCGAAAAAGCAGTGGAATTTCTCGATCTGGACCGCCATGTCGCCGTAGGTGAAGCTCTCTCCGCCGATGGTGTTCAAGGCAGGCTTGTCCCAGAATTTCCGGGTCGCTTTCTGCAACGCAGCAAGATAATGTTCCATAAATAGAAGTTTGTTAAGGTTTATGTTTTTGATACGTATTGTCTTTCTTCCGGCCTGTTATCCGGTTGAACAAGCGAAGTTACGAAAAAACGCGTTTTTTTCCCAGCAAAAATGTTGTATCTTTGCAAAACTTCGTCCGGTGTGGCGAAATGATTGATTGCCAGGTTTATATTATTTTGAATATGAAACAAAAACCTATCGTCGCCCTGATTTACGATTTCGACGGGACCCTCTCGCCGGGGAATATGCAGGAATTCGGCTTTATCCAGGCCATCGGCCAGACGCCGGAAGAGTTCTGGACCAAGAGTGACGGCATCGCCAAGGGGCAGGACGCCAGCAATATCCTGGCCTATATGAAACTGATGTTCGACGAAGCCCGCCGCAAGGGAATCCGCCTGAGACGTTCCGAATTCAAAAAATTCGGCGAGCATGTGCAGCTTTTCGAAGGGTTGCGCACCTGGTTCCGGCAGGTCAACGAGTACGGCGCCCAGCACGGGGTGCGCGTCGAGCACTACATCAATTCTTCCGGCCTGAAGGAAATCATCGAAGGCACGCCCATCGCCCACGAATTCAAGCACATCTTTGCCTGTACGTATATTTACAATGAAGAGGGGGAGGCGGAATGGCCCGGCATCGCCGTCGATTACACCGCCAAGACCCAGTTCATGTTCAAAATCAACAAGGGCATTTTCTCCTCGCGCGACGCCAAACGGGTCAACGAGAGCACGGACGACGACAAAAAGCGGATCCCTTTCCCGCAGATGATCTATTTTGGCGACGGGGAGACGGATGTCCCCTGCATGAAGATCGTCACGATGTTCGGCGGGCACTGCATCGCCGTCTATAACCCCCAGAATCCGGACAAGCGGACCGTGGCTGAGAAACTCCTGCGCCAGGGCCGGGTCAATTTCGTCGCGCCGGCCACCTATACCCGCGATTCCCGGGCTTTCCGTATCGTCTGCTCCATTATCGACATAATCCGGGCGGAATCCGAACTCAAGCGGCTCAGCCGGATGAAATAGGGTCTGGATGCGAAGGGTACAGCAGTTTTTTTTATGAAAATTGTCTTGTTTCCTGCATTTTTTTATACCTTTGCACCGATAAACCTGCGAAGGGCCTTGCTCCGTGCAGGTATGTGTCACCAAACCAATTTTTTATGAGGCTCAATGAAGAGATTCCTGGTAGTCTGCGCAGCCGCGATGCTGTGCTGCTCTCTTGTGCGCGCACAAGAGGCTGAGGACACCGGCCGTGGTGCCGGGTTGTCCATTATTCCGAGGGTTGACGTCGGCGTATTGTATGACTTGGATAGCAAATCCGCGTCGTTCAGCTTCGGCAACACACATCTTTACACCCTCTTTGAGGGTAACATCTCTGAAAAATGGTCGTTCTCCGTGTGCAATCACTGGATTGCCACCGACTGGACCTACGGGTCTTTCCAGGACGGAGTATTGACACCGACCAAAAACCTGTATCATTTCCCCTGGCCGGGCTCCGGCAACGGCGCCAACAACTTCCTTGACTGGGCTTACATCACCTTCACTCCGGGCGATTTCGAACTTTCCCTGGGTAAAATGGCCCTGTTCGTAGGCGGATTCGAATTCGACGAGTACGACTTCGATGTCAATCCGATGACGGCCACGCATTTCTGGAATTCCTACACGGTATATAAACTGGGCTTCTCCGCTGCCTGGACGACCCCCTCGGAGCAGAGTACCTTCGCCTTCCAGGTGGCCATGGACCAGGACAATGCCGGTCCGGCTTTCGCGCTGCGTTGGACGGGCGAATATGGCCCCTGGAGCACCAACTATAGCGTGCTCACGGCCAAGGAATATGACCACGCTACCGGCCGCGACACCTACCTGCGGCCGATCTTCAGCATCGGTAACCGCCTGAATTTCGGCGGATTCACCGCTACCGTCGATTACATGAACCGCTGCGGCGACCCTTACTGGGTGCAGGCGGCCGTCAAAGGCCACACGGTATCGGCCAACTTCCAGTATGAGATCGGCGACCATTGGGACCTTTCTCTCAAAGGGGTGGCGAATATCGCCCATGACCCCGCGCCTTATGGCTGGGACAAGGACACCGACAGCTGCGTCGTCCCGGAAGACTATACCCCCTCGGATGTTCCCTTTGACAAGTATGCCTTCTACAGTGGCGGCCTGACCGCCAGTTGGTATCCGCTGCAGGACAAGTCCCTGCGCGTGCAGGCCAGCGCAGGCTACAACAACAATATGCTCTTCGGCCTGCTCGGCATCACCTACGACTGGGCCATCAAACTCTGGTAGGGAATGGACGAAAAAATCATTGAAATCCAGCACGTTTCGAAGTCGTTCGGCGACAAGAACGTGCTGAGGGACATCAATCTGTATGTCAAGAAAGGGGAGTTCATCACCCTGCTCGGCCCTTCGGGCTGCGGCAAGACGACCCTGCTCCGGATGATCGCCGGCTTCCTGCAGCCGGACGAAGGGGCCATCCTGATGGACGGAAAGGACATCACCGGCATCCCGCCGCATCTGCGTCAGCTCAATACGGTATTCCAGCGCTACGCCCTGTTCCCGCACCTGGATGTCTATGACAACATCGCCTTCGGCCTCAAGCTGAAGAAGACCCCCGAGGACGAGATAGACAAGAAGGTCCGCAAGGTGCTCAAGCTCGTCAGCATGTCCGATTACGAGGACCGCGACGTGGAGTCCCTCTCCGGCGGACAGCAGCAGCGTATCGCCATCGCCCGGGCCATCGTCAACCAGCCTCAGATCCTGTTGCTGGACGAACCGCTGGCCGCCCTGGACCTGAAGATGCGCAAGGATATGCAGATTGAGCTGAAGGAAATGCACCGCAAGCTCGGCATCACCTTCATCTATGTGACCCATGACCAGGAGGAGGCCCTGACCCTGTCCGATACCATCGTCGTCATGAACGAGGGACGGATCCAGCAGATCGGCACCCCGATCGATATCTACAACGAACCGGTCAATTGCTTTGTCGCCGATTTTATCGGAGAGAGCAATATCCTGAAAGGCAGGATGTTGCATGACCGCCGCGTGGCGTTCATCAAGCACGAGTTCGACTGCGTCGATGAGGGTTTCGGCGAAGACGTGCCCGTCGATGTGGTCGTCCGGCCCGAGGACATCTATTTCACCACGGACCCGGCCAAATGCCAGTTCCGCGCCAAGGTCAACTCCTGTACCTTCAAAGGCGTACACTACGAAATGTGGGTGGATACCGACACCGGCTACGAGCTGATGATCCAGGACTATGACCCTTATCCCGTCGGCACGGAGGTGATGCTGTATATCGACCCGGACGACATCCAGGTCATGAAGAAAGAACGCGTCGCCAATGTCTTCGAGGCCCGGGTGACGGGCGCGGGTAAGGTCTCGTTCCTCGATACGGAATTCGCCTGCGACACCGAAGGCTTCGCCGAAGGCGATACCGTCCAGGCCACCGTATCCTTCGAAAAGGTCGATTTGCTCGACCACGAAGAGACCGCCGACCTGACCGGCCACGTGAGCGTCATCCTGTATATGGGCGACCATTATCACCTGACCGTCAAGACCGAGACCGGCGAGAACATCTGGGTGGATACGAACGACATCTGGGACAAGGGCGATTTCGTCGGCATCAAGATCCTTCCTGAAGATATCCGTCTGTCCAAACCTGCGGCACAACATGAATAAGCGTTCCAGCTGGGCTTTGCCCTATTTCATCTTCCTGGTGCTGTTCGTCGTGGTGCCGCTGGTCCTGATCGTGGTCTATGCCCTTCAGGATGCGTCCGGCCATTTCTCCTTCTCCAACATCACCAAGTTCTTCACGGACAAGGATGCCCTGAGCACCTTTGCCCTGTCCATCGAGGTGGCCCTGGAGAATACGGCGCTCTGTATCCTGATCGGTTATCCCGTCGCCTATATCCTCGCGGATAAGTCCCTGAACCGCAGCGCGGTAACGGTGGTGCTGTTCATCCTGCCGATGTGGGTGAACGCGCTGATGCGTACCCTGGCCACGGCCGAGCTGTTCACCATGGCCGGCATCACCCTGGGGAAGGGGACCCTGCTCTTCGGTATGTGCTATGACTATCTTCCGTTTATGATCTATCCCATCTACAACCAGCTGGCGAAGATGGACAAGTCCTATGCGGAGGCCGCGGAAGACCTGGGCGCCAAGCCTTTGCAGGTCTTCACGAAAGTGACGCTCCCGCTCTCGATGCCGGGTGTGGTCAGCGGCGTGATGATGGTCTTTATGCCGACGGTATCCACCTTCGCCATCTCCGAATTCCTGACCAACAACAAGATCAAGCTCTTCGGTACCATCATCCAGGAGAACATCAACAACTCCATGTGGAACTATGGCGCCGCCCTGTCCCTGGTGATGCTCGTCATCATCGGCATAACCACCTTCCTGCAAGGGAAGGATTCCCGTGAGGCCGCGGAAGGAGGTGCGATATGAAAAAAATCCTCGCCAAAGCCTATTTGTGGCTGATCCTGCTGGTGCTTTACCTGCCGATCGTCTTCATCGCGGTATTCTCCTTCACGGAGGCCAAGTCGCTGGGCAACTGGACGGGCTTCTCGCTGAACCTGTACAAGAACCTCTTCACCGGGTCGATGCAGAATTCCGCCGGGCTGATTTCCGCCGTGGAAAATACGCTGCTGATCGCCCTCGTGGCGTCCCTGATTGCGACGCTGCTGGGTACGGTGGCCGCCATCGGCATCTTCAACCTCAAAGGCCGCAAGAAGCAGACGATGCAGTTCCTGAACAACATTCCGATGATCAACCCGGATATCATCACGGGTGTCTCGCTGTTCCTGCTGTTCGTCTTCCTGCATGTCTCCCAGGGTTACCTGACCGTCATCCTGGCCCATATCACCTTCTGTACGCCCTATGTCGTGCTGAATGTCCTGCCGAAGCTCTCGCAGATGAATCCGAATATCTATGAGGCGGCCCTGGACCTGGGGGCGACCCCTTTCCAGGCCCTGCGCAAGGTCCTGGTCCCCACGCTGCGGCCCGGCATGGTCTCCGGTTTCATCCTTTCCTTTACGATGAGCCTGGACGACTTCGCCGTGACCTTCTTCACCCGCGGGACCATCGGCCTGGACACGCTCTCGACCTTCATCTATACGGACGCCCGCAAAGGCGGCCTGACCCCGGAGCTTAAGCCCTTGATGACCATTATTTTCCTGGTCATCCTGGCCGTTCTCCTCTTTATCAATGTACGTTCCACCAAAACCAAAACAAACTGACATGAAAAAATGCTTTAGCATCCTCGCTGCCGTCCTCGTGACGCTGGCGGCCGTTTCCTGCGGAGGGGACCGCTCCCAGATCCTGAAAGTCTATAACTGGTCCGACTACATCGACGAGTCGGCCATTCCGGAATTCGAGCAGTGGTATGAGGCCCGTACCGGGGAGAAAATCACCGTCGTCTATCAGACCTTCGACATCAATGAGACGATGCTCTCCAAGATCGAGAAAGGCCATGAGGACTACGACGTGGTATGCCCGTCCGATTATATCATCGAGCGCATGCTCAACAACGGGCTCCTGCTTCCCCTCGACTTCGCCTCCATCCCGGATTCGCTGAACTATATCGCCAACAACAAGTCTCCGTATATCCAGGGCATCTTCCGCGACATCAACCCCGACATCGACGCCAACGACTATTCCGTGGCCTACATGTGGGGAACGACCGGTCTGATCTACAACCCCAAGTATGTCACCGACGAGGAAGTTTCCAGCTGGGGCGTCATCGCCAATCCGAAATTCAAGGACCAGATCCTGATCAAGGACGCCCCACGCGATGTCTATGGCCCGGTGCTGATCTACCTCAAACAGAAAGAGTTGCAGGAAGGCAGCGTGACCCTGCAGGAGCTCATGTATGATTCCTCCGATGCGTCCATCGCGGCGGTCGAGACCTTCCTCAAGGGCGCCAAGGACAATGTGCTGGGCTGGGAGGCCGATTTCGGCAAGGACCAGATGACCAAGGAGCGCGGCGTCATTTCCCTGAACTGGAGCGGTGACGCGGTCTGGGCCATCGAAGAGGCTGCCGACGTGGATGTGGAGCTGCGCTATGTCGTGCCGGAGGAAGGCAGTACGGTGTGGTTCGACGGCTGGGTGATCCCCAAGTATGCCAAGAACGTCAAGGCCGCTACCTGGTTCATCAACTTCATGTGCCGGCCGGACATCGCCATCCGCAACATGGATGAGACCGGTTATGTGTCTGCCAACGGTGCCTGGGAAGTCGTTGCGTCCCAGATTGATGAGGACCTGGACCCGATCGACCTCACGTATTTCTTCGGACCCGATGCAGACAGCGTCCGCGTGGATCCCGTGCTTTATCCCGACAAGGCTGTCATCGACCGCTGCGCCCTTGAGCATGACTGGGGCCAGGATACGGACAAGCTGCTGGCCATGTGGTCCCGCGTGAAGGGAGACAATGCTTCCGGATTTACCTATATCATTCTGATTGTCGCCGTCCTGGCCGTCATCCTGGTGGCCTGGCTGAGCGCCCGCCGCAAGCGCAGCCGCAGACGCCGCAGATAATTCCGGTCTTCAATCGTATAGCAAAGGGGTGTATTCCAAGTGTTTAGGAATACACCCCTTTTTGGCGTCGCGATGTTTCGCGTTATGGCTTTTGCGTCTTGTATTCGATATCCCAGGGGACGATGCGGGTCGGGAATTCGGCGATGCGCAGGGTCGTGCAGCCGTAGGGAATCAGCTGGATGCGGGCAGGCTCGCCGACATCATAGCCGTCCTCCGTCCAGTACGCCACCTCGCCCGTGCTGCCGCCGTATGCCTGCCAGTGGGGGAGGACCCGGGCGGGGATATCGATTCGGACCGGGGCGCTCTCCGGGTTCCAGGGATAGGTCTCGCTGCGCTCATGCAGGGTTACCGTGCAGTCTTCCGCCCGGAAGGAATCCCGCATGATGCAGTAGTTCCAGGGGGATTCGGTGGTGACTTCCCAGGCGGCGACCGTCTCGTTCCATTGCCAGTTCTCCTCCAGGCCGAGGGCATAGAGCAGCGGCCCGCGTACGAAGCTCCAGGCCCCGCCGTACCAGCTTTCCGTCGTCAGTTCGGCCTTCAGCTCCAGCAGGACGACATCGCCGTCTTTCCAGGTCCGGTCCAGGGTGCAGATCCCGTCTTGGGCGGTCACGTTCTGCACTTTTCCGTTGACGGAAAGGGCCCAGTCCCGACTCCAGGCCGGAATCCGAAGGGTGAGGGGGAAACGGGCTTTCTTTCCGGCGATGCGTATGTCCATCCGGACCTGTTCGCGGAAGGGATAATCCGTTGATTCCGTGATGCTTACTTCCTTTCCGCCGGCCACTTCGGCCGTTACTTTGCAGGGACCGTACAGCAGGGCGGCCAGTCCGCCGTCCGGCGCGGCATACCACAGGTTCTGGACGAATTTGGGCCAGCCCTGGTGCATGTTGGACAGGCAGCAGGGATAGCCGTTCAGGGTGCCGAATACGGTGTCCAGCCCGTCGTGGGGCGTGGAGAATGGCCTCCAACCCACCGTACAGGCGATCTGATTGACTTGCTGGTAATATTGTTTGGCGGTGAAATCGTCGTTGGCCTGGGTGGGAAGGGCGTTGTAGGCGACCCGCTCCAGCCAGTCGGCCCAGGCGGGGTCGCCGCTCAGGCGCAGCATTTCCTCCAGAGAGAACATCATTTCCACGGCCTGGCAGAGTTCGCTGCCGCGGGTGGGGGAGCCGAACTGGAGCTGTTCATCGCCGGCCCACAGGCCGGTCGGGAAGCCGACGCTGTGCCGCATCCATGCCTGGGCGCGTTTCGGAGCGAGCAGGTCGCTTTCAGCCCGGGAATGCGTCCAGCGGACGATGGGGGTCTTGAATCCCTGGGCGAGGTTGACGGTGTGGACGCTTCCCGGCCGGGAGAAGATTTCCCCTTCCTGGAAAAGGCCGGCCCAGTCGGTCGTCTGGCTGTACAGCAAGTCGCCGAGCGCGAGGAGCCAGTCTTCGCCGGTGATATCGTACAGCCAATAGACCACTTCCAGGTTGTCGCCGCCGCGTTCGCGGCCCCAGCTGGAGTAATGGTCCAGGGGCTGCTCCGGAAGGGTGGCGGCCTGGTAACGGAAATAGTTTGTCAGACAGGTGATTACGCGCGCGTCATGGGTGGCATTGTAGTATTGCTGCAGGATCTTGAGGGCGACCATTTTGGGCCACCAGTCGTGCGAGCCGCCGCGTTGCAGGCCATATACGAAGGGATGGTCCTGCGCCGGTCCGAAGTAGCCGTCTTCCTGCTGGGAGGCCAGCATGGCTTCCACCCAGCGCTGCGCCTTCTGCTTAAGGGTGTCGTCGTCCAGGATATAGGCCAGCGGGAGGAGGCCGTCAATCCAATAGGGGCCTCTTTCCCAGGCGTCTCCGTCTCCGCCGAGCCAGGCGTTGGAGGGGCCCATCACTTCGGGATATACTTCGTCCAGGTGCCCTGTCAGGCCGGTGGCCTGCCGCTGAAGTTGTTCCAGGAGCCAGCCCTCGGCCCGGATGGACCCCAGCGGAAGCTCCGAATATTGGGCGAAAGCGCGGGCCGAAATCAGGACGGCCAGCGCAACGGTCAAGATTCTGTTCATGCTGCCATGTGTTCTGGAGCGGTTTTTCCGCAAAAATCATACCCCTAATAAGGGTCAGATGATAGTCTGAGGGGGTAAGAGACCCGAAGGGGCCGACCAAAGATTTTTTTCCGGTCGGCCCCTTGTCATGTTTCGATTGTCAGATTATTTCTTTGTAGCAACGAAGGTCTTATAGCCCAGCGACCAAGGCCATGCACCACTATAATCCGAGGTCCAGGTTGCAAGATCTTTGACGGCACGGAATCCGAGGTCAACACCGGTGAATTTGATTTTCCCGGAGTTGGTAACTTTGAATTCAATATCAACAGCGGAGCTGCCATTGTGAGACACCAAGGCAATCTGCGGGTAATCTGTAGCCGTATCGGTATAAGGATTGTCACCGAAAACCTGATCTTTGGAGAAGGTCATGGTGAAATACTTCGGATTATAGGTTCCGTACAGCTTTCCGTCGATTCCCGCAAATTTGGTAATCATAATATTGCCCTTGCTTGCGTCATCGCTCGCAGCGAGAACGAAGTCACCAGCGGTGTAATTATAGGCATAGCTACCCTGAGTGACAGCCGTGGAATATGTTCCTACGAGATTATCGACAAAGTAGCAGCTGAAAGGAGCGACTTCCGTAAGGGTGTTCTTCTCAGAAGCGATGTCAGCCGCAATTCTCTTTTCAACGATTGATCCATAACTGCTATCCTGGATGATGATATATGAGCCTGCCGGAACAGTTCCAATCGGGACCGGGATATAGAAGGAGACATCCTCACCTTGTGCCGCAGGCGTGTAATCGATATATCTTTGGAGATAATCATTTCCGCCGGCCGTCATATAAACATAACCCTCATCATCTAAAGCAAAAGTGCCCTGGAGTTTTGCGGGAGCGACGGTATAGAGGCAGATATGGCGCATATCGGCGGGAACATTCTTGACGGTAAACTTAAGGACGCCCATCGCAGCATGGAACTGGTAATGCCCGTCTGCCTGCTTAATGCCGACCATGGGAATCCCGGCGAGAGGATCTACGCTGTTCTGGTTATAGGCAGTGCCAGGGAGAGATACATTCACTCCCTCTGAGATATTGCCAGATACATAGGAAAAGCCATTTACATTTGCAGGATAAACGGCGAAGTTGGTTTCCGACCAAGTGGTTCCGTCAGGCAGCGTACCGCTGAACTCTGTGGAGGCACCAGTCGCAGTTGCTGTGAAACGATAATGATTCAATTCTCCGGCAGAATTTTTGACAACCATCAGAAATTGGTCATTCTTCAGCCAGCTGAACTTGGCAACGTTGTTGACATTGTCAATTTCGTAGGTGGTTTTCGATTCAGGTGTCGTCATCGGAACGATGTCAGCCACGATGATATCGTTACCGGAAATTTCGGAAGGATCCGTTTCAGGTGCAACCGGAGCTCCTTGGTTTTCTTTGTTGCAGGCGGTCAGGCCAATGCCAAGAAGGAGGCAAGAAAGGTATAATGCTCTTTTCATAATGATTTCTTTTTTATTCGTCCTCCTCATCCCAAGGATTGGTGTACTTGATTGTTAGATTGCTGCCAGAATGACCTCCGGCCAAGATTTCTCCCTCGCATTGGATAACCATGGTCTCCATTTCGGGCGTTGTGTAAGTTTTCTTCATCTCTTAATTTTATGTATTAATTATACTTGGCGCATTGGCTATGTCTCGGAATCCCGAGCGTGCAAATATACGCAAATTTCTGAAATCTACAACGATTTAGAAGTTTAATCATTTTACTCATTTGACATTTTCAGTTAAAACTTTGTAATATGTTTATGGTAGAGATAAACTTTTCAAAGATAACCGGGAAAGCTTTCGACCAGCGGTAATCTTGCCACTGTCGGTTGATTGCTATTCCGGACTTATTTGTTCCGGAGCCGAAGGCGACCGAAGGGGGTATTCTAAGACTTTTCCAAGCATTTTCTCAACTATTTTACAGCAACGCCGCCGCTTTTCGT